>CAIQXC010000140.1 GCA_903875675.1 Akkermansiaceae bacterium | reverse complement strand
GTTGATGGAGCGGGCACCGTTGTGCTGAGTCCGAGCGAAGGGGGGGGTTGGCGATAAGTGTGAGAGTTTGGGGCTCATTGTCGAGGCCCAATGCGCCAAGATCGTGCAATACTCCAATCATGGCTCACCAAAAAAAACTCCGCGCACGGAGTGACCGTGAGCGGAGTTGGAGTTGGAGTTGGAGTTGGAGTTGGAGTCGGGCGATGACTTGTTGCTTAGAACGAGGCGTGCAGGCCGATGTTCAAGCCGTTGTAGTCGGCGCTGTCGCCACTGGTGGAATACTCACCCAGATAGCCGATATCGCCGAAGCACGCATCGCAAAGGCTGATGACCAGACCGGCACGCATGATGATGGAATCGGCGGCCAGATGAATCGGTGAATTGACCTGGAAGGAAGCCCCTTGGAAGGTTGCCGCGTAACCATTGCTATCGCCTTCGAACTCATGAGCCCACTGGGCACTGGCGTAAGGGCGAACCTTGGAACCCAAAGTGCATTCGGCACGCACACCCAAGAGCGAGCGCAGGCTCTTCAAGGTGTCTGACGAATACGACATACCGGGCAGGTTGGCACCGGGCTGAATGTTGCCCTTCAATTTGGCATCGGCGTATTCCAAGCCGAACGTCGGTCCCCACGTGCAGGTTCCGGCTTCCATCAAGTAAGCGGAGGAGAGCAAGGCTTGCAGGCTGTCGCCATCTGGGTTGAAGTTGATGGCGCTGAAGAGAGGCGAGTTGGCGAAGGTGGGGATGCCGCGGTTCGTAGTCGTCTTGTTATGGGATCCGCCGAAGTAGCCATTGATCTGCCAGCCGGTGGAGGCACCCATGCCCATATAGGCACCATAGGCGAGAGACTCGACCTTGGAAGTATCGGTGATGTCGGAATTGGCGTAGGAGAGCAAGGCCCCGAAATGGAGGGTATCCACGGCGCTGCCGATGCCCATGGTGTAGCGGCTGGTACTTCCGGTGTTGGAGTAATCATTGTAGTTGTAGTTAGCCCACACATGATTGCTGCTTGGGAACAAGCGGTCTCCAAGGTTTTGCTGCTCCACAATGCGGTGGATCTCACGGGCACTCACCACCGAATATGCCAGCGATGCCTGGAAATCCGTTGGCTGATAGGCGTTCATCACTCCGGCCACCGTGGTGGCGTCGCTGTAATCGAGGTAGCCCAAAAAGTCCGCTAGGATCGGATTGGTCAGTGAAGCGGCCACCTGGCCGTTGAGGAAGGTGCCGAACTGTTGGCCAAACGAGGTCAAGCCGGCGACCGTGTCGTAGTTATGCGCGACCGTCACGTAGATGTCATTGATGTTTTGCAGGAGAGCGACATTGCCTCCAGCCACGCTCAGTGACACCGTGGAACTGGTGAAGGCACCGTCGGCACTAACTGGGACGAGTGGACCGGCGTCGGTGCGTCCGGCGCCGAGGTAGATGCCGGCGGCGGTGTAATTGCCGGTGCGGATGCCGGCCACATTCACGACGCGGGTGCTGGTGCTTTGGAGGGGGGCATCTACGGAGGTGGGAGAGACAAGGACGGTGGCACCGCCGGAGATATTGGCGTTGGCGCTGACGGTGAGCAAATCGCTCGCCTGGGTGGCTGCATTCATGTTCACCAAGAGGCTGCCGCCGCTGACGATGAGTTTGGTGCCCAGCGCATCGCTGCCGAGAGTGAGGCTGCCGACGACCAAAGGAGCTGTGCCGGGGGAGAGCATGCCGCCTGTCTGGGTGACCACGCCATTCCAGACGCTGGTGCCACCGAGCACTCCGCCATTGAGGAAGAGGGTGGTGTTGCCGATGGTGGAGGGCGAGACATTGCCATTGAGATAGAGGCCGCCGGAATTGATCGTGATTTGATCGGCCATGGTGGTGCCGGTGATGGTCGCCACTCCGGTGCCGCTTCTGACGATGGTTTCAAAGTTGGTCACGTTGCCGGTGATGGTGGCCGCGCCGCCGTTGAAGTTGATGGTGTCGATGCCCGTGCCGCCGTCCACGATGCCGGTGATGGTCCCGCCTTGAAGGTTGAGTACGTCATTTCCCGGGCCAAATAGCACCGCCTGGGTGCCAGTGCCGATGACGCCGATGGTACCCGCCGTCATGGTGAGCGTATCGGCCGTGGTACCCGCACTGTAGTCGATGGCGACCACCCCCGAAATGGCACCGCTGTTGGTGACGGTGGTGGAGGCGAGGGTGCTTGCGTAGCGGATGCCGCGGTCAGCACCGGTGATGATACCGCCGGTGATGGTGCCGGTGCCGCTGTAGGTGCCGGTATTGACGATGGTGCCGTCGGTGAGTTGGATGCCGTCACTGCCGACGGTGCCGAGCACGCCGGTGCTGGCGATGGTGCCGGCGTTGGCGATGATAGCGCCGGTGGTCACCTGCACGGCATCGACCAAGCCGTTGATGGTGGCGCCGAGGTTGTTGGTGATGACGGCACCGGTGGTTTGTTGGATACCGTTGCCTCCGGCACCGGTGGCGCTGATGGTACCGTTATTGATGACAATGAAGGCGCTGGTGGCGCTCACCCCGCGGGTCACACCGGTGATGGTTGCGCCGGCATTGTTGGTGATGTTGTATGGGAGTGCGAGCCCGGCACCGGCGTTGATCCCGAATGCGTTGCCGATCACCGCGCCGTAGTTGTTCAGCAGCAAGCCGTCCAGCGTCTGGATGCCGTCGGAGCTGGCACCGGCGGTGCCGGTGAGCGGGATACCGGTGATTTTACCTGTCGTCTGATTGGTGACGCTCAGGCTGTTGGTGGCGCTGCGCAGGCCGTCATCGGCCCCTTCGATAATGCCGCCGTTGACGACCGTGAGCGTGCCTGCGGTGACGGAAATGCCCGGCTGCGCGGCTCCAGAGCTCATCCGGGCATAAATCGCATTGTTGAGGGTGGTGGTGGCACCCACATTTACCCCTGTGGCCCCGTTGCCGACCAGGATGCCTGAGTTGTTGACCACATAGCCAGCAGCATTGATGTTGAGTGCGGAACTGGAGGCACCGTTGCCGATGAGCCCGCTGCCGGATGCAATATTGAGTATTGCGCCCCCGGCATTCGCCTGAATGGTGTCCGCATTGGTCAAGCCAGGAGTGCTGTAGGTGTAGGGACTGCTCGCGACGGTGATGGGAGCGGCCTGCGACACCGCGAGGGTGGCGGTCAATGCCAAGGCCCAAAGGGCGAGTTTATTGGTGTTTTTCAGTTTCATCGTTGGTTATGTTTGATATGTTAGCTAGTCTTGGAGAGGGGGGCGGCTGCGCGAAAATGCCGGAGCCCGCGTGTCGCAACTTTCGAAGGGGCGGCGGCATGCGTTGCGTGAGGGGACTGGCAGGGCGCAAATCATCGGTGGGAATATTTCGACGAAAATCGTCTGTATGCCGGGCGAGGTCAAGGAAATTGTTTTCCGGCCACAACTTTGCGCTGACCTTGGCACGGCATGGGAGGCGAGGAATCAGGATTGTGCCGGAGGGCGGTGGGGGTTAGTGTGGGGGTGTTCCCGCGAGGCGGGAGTGAGCCCGACCATGAAAAAGTGCCCCTACTGTGCCGAGGAGATCCAGGATGAAGCCATCAAATGCAGACATTGTGGCGAGTTTTTGGATGGGTCCGGCCGCAGGTCTAGCCCTGTGGAAAAAAGCGGGCCATGGTATTTCGGGACGACCCTGATCGTGCTGGCGTTGGCGAGCGTCGGCCCCTTGGCCTTGCCCCTGGTGTGGATTCACCCGAAACTCAAGCTGCTGTGGAAAATCACCATCACTCTGCTGGTTTTGGCAGTGACCTGGTACGCGGTTCAGGAGGTGCGGGAATACCTCAAATTCTTCGAAGAGATGACAAAAACATTCGAAGGGAAATGATCTGGCATCAAAGTTTTCCTTGGCAGGATGGGCCAAGAGCGATTAGCCTCGCTGCGCCGCTCCCCGGACGGTCGCAAGGATGCGCAAGCGTGCTTGAGGAAAGTCCGGACACCACAGGGCAACGTGCCTTGTGAAAGCAAGGGACGGCAGTCGCGAGACTGCCGGATGGAAAGTGCAACAGAAAGCATACCGCCGATGGCCCGCAAGGGCACAGGTAAGGGTGAAAGGGTGGAGTAAGAGCCCACCGCGCCGAGGGTAACCGAGGCGGCACGGCAAACCCCACGTGGTGCAAGACAAAACAGGGGAAGGGCTGCCCGCCCGTTACTCTCCGGGTATTAGTCGCATCTCGCGCAAGCGGGGCGCTTCGCTTCGGCGGAGTGAGAGAAATGACCGTCCAACTTCGCGTGAGCGGGGCGGACAAAATCCGGCTTACAGGGGAGCGGCACTCCTTTTTCCCGGCGGCGTTGGTCCGCTTGCCGGGCGGTGTATGGGATTATTTCACCTTGGCCTGGATGGCTGGCCACTGCTTGAGGAAGGTTTCTGCCATGATCGCGTGGCCGAGGCCGTTGGGGTGGATCGGGTCGGCACCGTGGCCGCGACAAAGCCAAAACCGATGGCAGTGGCGAGGAGGGTGAATTGCATGGGTTGGCTGATGGGGTGGGTGATTGAAGCGGACGGGCCTGAGGGAAGGGGGGGATAGAGAGCTCACAGGCTCCAGCTTGTCAAGGCAAGTTGGATGTTCAAAATGGGCTTTCAGTCCTCAGTGGCAAGCCGCCGGGTTATCCGACTCCTAACAGATGCTTCAAAATGTGGATCTCGAGAGCCTCATAATCCCGGGCGTCGCGGAATTGCTGAACGAGCTTGGGGTCAAGCGAGCGGACCTTGTCCACAAGGTGCAGGAACATCGTGCGACTGTTGCTGAGGTGCTCGGTGACCGGACATCCGCGCTGGGTGCGCATCGTCTTCACATCCAGCCCGATAAACTCACCGCGCCGCCCATATCCGTTCTCCTCCAGCACGCGGACCTGGTTGAACGCCCCTCGCAGGTTGGCACTGCCAAAATTCTTGTCCTCATCAAACTTGAGTCCGTTTTGGTCGTTCAGATGGACGCTGCCGAGCTTGTCATGCGCCAGGGCAAACGCCATCTCGTCACTCGCGTCCAATCCAGCCAGCATGGCGTGTGCGGATTCGATGAGCCCCTTCACGCGCTTCGGCGCATTTGAGGCATAGGCAAGCGCAATGGCGTGGCCAATGGTCGGAACGTATGCCTGGTCAGCTGGTTCGTTAGGTTTTGGTTCTATCCAAATCTCGATGGTGGGGTCATAATCCAGCATCTGATTGATGGACTCCAACAGACGATCGTAGGCGACTTTGGCGTCTTTCGCCTCGCGGATGTATGTGCCCTCACGGCTCAACCACAACACGATGGCGTTGCAGTCGATGGAGCGGGCGATGTCGATGCACTTTTTCGTCCTATCCCAGGCATAAGCTCGATCGGATTGGCTGTTAGACGTGTAAGCGCCGTCAATCGTCCGCTCGGAAAACCACAAGCGCGGGGCGACAAATTCCGGTGTGAGTCCCTCGTTGGCGAGAACGGACTTGAGTTGCGATGCTTGGCGCTCGATCTGTGCGGCCGTCAAGTCGTCGAGGCCCGGCACGGCATCGTCATCGTGCAACTGCACGCCTTCAAAACCTAGCGGCCGATAGAGGGCGTATTTCTTCTCATGCGGAAAAACCGCGCGAGTGTCAGGACCGAACGGATCGGCACCTTCGCTCATGTTCCAGGGACCAAATGAAAAGCGGTATTCGGTGGGGGTGGTGGATGGATTCATCGGCAGGGTTTTCGCAGATTTCGGCGTGATAAGCTACGCTGCTGGTCTCGATTTTAGCGATGATTGTCTCAGGGGGCATCCGAAACATTTAGACGGATGAAGTCGCTGGCAGTTGATGCAATCGGTCCGCCAGTGCGGAAGGTGTGGTATTCATATCCCGCTGGCAGCGTCGGCAGGCCGTCGGTGATGGGGGTGATTTCACTGATGGTATCTGTCCAAGAATCAAGCCCGAGCGAGCCTTCGATCCGATAGATGATACCGTCGATGGTGGCTTCCATCGAGCCGTCGGTGCCGCTGGCAAAGACCGCCCCTGCACGTGCGGCGATCGTTTGAACCAGAGCCGGGCTGCCATCCACCATTTGAACATTGCCG
>CAIQXC010000139.1 GCA_903875675.1 Akkermansiaceae bacterium | reverse complement strand
GCCCCAGATGTTTGCCCGTGGCTTGCGTCATCACTTGGGCGGTATTGTTGTTTACCAGATGGGAAAACACGCCGTCCACATAGAGCATGCGGGTGCCGGTGGTCTGGTTCCAAACGCCGGCGTAATGGTGCCAGATCGGCTGGTTGTCGCTGACGTTGATGGCGCTGCCCCAACCGTCATCGTTATCCACGCCGCGGAGCGTGAAGCCGGCGACCGGGTCGTTGCCCATCCGGCGCAATTGCCAACCGATGCCGTCCTCGCCGCGCTTGCACACCCAAGGCCCCCATGTCCCCGGAAACCCTTTGGCCCAAAATGCAATCGTGAATTCACTGCGGATCAAATCGTCGTAGGTGTCCACATAGCCCGAATCGCCCGTCGCGCTGTTGTTGATACTCACGCCGACGTCTCCGGATGTTAGATCCAACGTCTCGCCGGTGCAACCCGCAGGCACATCGCTGCTGAATGCCAGCGCCCCGGCATTGCCGCCCACTGCCACCCCGTCATGGGTACCTGCGCTGCGGTAACCTGAGGTTTCGCTGAGGTTGGGTGCCCCCGAGAGCCAATGGCCGACGAGGTCAGCCCGGGCCATGGCTGCGCTGCCGAGGAGCACTGCCGCCCCAATCGCCGAAGCCAATGGAACGCTTTTCAAATCATCTCTCGTTTGTCGAATTCTTCCTAGGATTTTCATGATATATGGTTGTATTATTGCCGGTTGCCGGGGAATTTGGGTTACCGACTTTGGATTTATGGCACAGCTGACGCCAGAAACTAGTGGATACGCGGCGACTTGGAATAGTCCCCAAATCGGGGACAGACCGAAGCCATTTGGGCACGAGCTTTCCTGAATTCAGGGAAAGAGGTGCCCCGGAATCGGAAAAATCCGCCGACAAAAAAAAGACCGGGAGACTGGCTCCCGGTCTTTGCAAATTCCTCTCAGGATCGATGGATCGATTCCTGCGGCATCACTCGGCGCAAACCCGAACGAACAGCTTCGGCGTGCTGAGCGGTGCTCCACTGAGCGTCACCGACACCGTCTGGACGTCACCCTTGGTAGAAACCACCGTCTGGCTTGCACTGGCATCCGCCACCCAAGTTAGGAGATCTAGGGAAGTCATCACCGTGTACGTTAGGCCGCTCACCGCCGGATAGCGCCGGGTATATTGGAACATGCCGGTGGTCTTGTTGACCTGGCTGGTGATTGGGTTGACCGATGCGCCGCTACCGGGAATGAGGCCAAACGCAAATTTAGTTAGATTGCTAATCCCATCGCCATCCGGGGTGCCGCCCGGGGATTTATCGCTCAAGCCGGGATAATGGGTGGTGATCCAGAATGTGAACGGATCAACTGCTGTGGGTGGCGTACCGCTGCCCGGAACACTGACATTGCCCATGACCAGCCAGCCCCAACCGCCGTTACACGAGTTAATCAGATCCAGGGTGCAGGCGATGCCAACAAAGGGGGCCAATTCCGCCGCGCTAAACGTCACGGTGACCATTGCATCCCCTTCGGTTGTCCTGGGTTTGGCTAGCAAGAATGTACCGTCGAAGGCGCTCCGCAGCGCGACGCCCTTCCAACCGCCGTTGGCAAGAGATGCGTAAGGCACGGACAAGTCATCGGTGGGTGCCGGGCCGTGAGCCATGCCCTTGGCCATTTGTACCGTCAAATCTCCCGATCCGTTGAGGTAAAACAGCGGTGAGCGGAGCCACACCGTGTTGAGGTGGTTGTCATTCTGACCGCCATTCGGCTGGACGGCTCCGCCGACAGCCCTAAACAGATAATCATCACCTGATGGCGGTTGGATCACCCCGCCATTGATGTTCGCCGGCATGGTGATGACATTCGGATCGAGATCGGTCCAGGCCCCGGCGCTCGCATCCCAGACGCGGTTGTGCCAACCTTGAAGCGTTCCGTCGCCGAAGTTGTTGCCGGCACTAACCGTCACTGTATAGACGGTGGTCACGAGCGAATCCGAAGAGGTGACCGTGTACGTCTGCGGGGTGGTGAAATCCCGGGTCGTGCCCGAGACTGGGGTACAGGTGGCTCCGGCGGTCAGGGTGAACGTGGGTGCAAGCGCCGTTGGATTGGTGCCGACCGGCAGAGTCCATGCAATGTTAGGGTTCACGATGACTGCGGGCAGGCCTGCCAAGCCGAAGGTCCGAATCTTCGCATCCGGGGCCTGAGGCGTCGCCGAAGTGGTCATGACGGTTTGTACTTGGTTAGAGAACAGCGCCTGCTGATAGATGCGGACGTCATACAACAGGCCCGAGAAATATCCGTCGTAGTTAGGATCGGGGTTCTGTTGCCGGGCTCCCAGCATCAGGTGCATATCGGGTGAGAGGCTCATGGTCTGACCGATGACGTTTTTCTCCACG
>CAIQXC010000138.1 GCA_903875675.1 Akkermansiaceae bacterium | reverse complement strand
GAGGATGTTGATGATAATTTCGCCGCGCGAGCGGTTTTTCTGAGTGCCTTCCTCGGCCGTGGGGACCGACACGGACAACTCGGTTTCGGATCGGGTGAGCTGCCGCGTGATAATGAAAAAACTGAGCAGCAGCAGCAAAATGTCAATCATCGGCGCCAATTGCATGGCGATGGGCGGGGGCTGACGGCTGGTAAATTGCATTTGCCTAGAAATGTTAGATTCCGTGCAGGTCCGGCCGCTCGCCGCCCACCTGAGAGGCGGCGGGCAGTGGATAATTCTCGCGTGAACGCTGGCTTGGAGGCGTGTAGGAGGGGACCGCTTGGCGCTCGAATTGGGCGTGGAGGAGGGCGATCAAGTGGGTGGCGGCGGCTTCCAACTCGGAGATGTATTTTTGCACCCTGCCGCGGAAGATCGAGTAAAACGCAAGGGCGAGGATGCTGATGCCGAGGCCGCCGGCGGTGGCGATCAAGGCTTTGGCGACGCCCTCGGCCAAGCCCATCTGGCGCACCCCTTGGACGTCGCCGCCGGACATTTCGATGAACGCCTCAATCATGCCCAAGACTGTGCCCAGCAAGCCGATCATCGGCGCGATGGCACCGATATCGGCGAGGTAGGCGATGCGTGAGGTGAGCATGCCGGCCTGGCGGGAACCCTCGGTTTGGGCGACTTCGCGGATATTTTCAAATGAATTGCCCGGATTGGTTGAGAGGAACGTCAGGGTTTTTTGGGTGATGCGGGCGATGCATTCGTTGCGGCGCTGACTAAAGGCGATGAGCCCCAGATAGTCGCGCTTGCGAATCATCGTCTCGGCCGTATGCATGAAGTGATCGCTGACAATCGCGTTGCGGCGAATGGTCAAAAAATAGATCAGTATCAGCAAAACACCCACCACCGAGAGCAAGGCAAGCGGATAGACCATGATTCCGCCTTTCACGACGACTTCGAGGAAATTCATGGTCGTGTGCGGTGCGGCGGCACCAGCTGCGGGTGCCGCGGTTCCTGCGGCAGAGGCACTCAGTGCGGAGACGTACATCCCCGCAGCAATCAATAGGCGGCAATTCATCATTGGTTCGGTGGCAAAATCCTAGCGCAACACCACCCCAACGCAAGCATTGCCTGCGCCCGATTCACAATATAGCGGTCCGCCTGCCCCAGCCCCCAGATTCCGAGGGTGTATGCGTAGATCGAATCCAAGTCATCGCAGGCGAGTTTCGAAAGCCGGAGTCGCATAACGGCTCAGGAGACGTGACGCTGATGCATTTGCTCGAGAAATTCCTCATCAAATCCATAAGAAAGCCAGACTTGTCCTGGCGCACCGGAGGACACGGATTGAGCGATCGCGCCTTCCTATGAAAAATTTGCCTCATTTCACGGTTTTCATTTCCAGCGGCCGCAGCTGCATTACGCTGGGTTTACCGCCAGCCATGTCCGCCGTAGATTTCAAAGCCAAGCTTCGCGAGGTACCGCACCAACCTGGGGTGTACCTGATGAGGGATGTTTTGGGGACGATCATTTACGTGGGCAAGGCGCGGGATTTGCGGCGGCGGCTAGCGTCCTATTTCATGGCGTCGGGCAAGGCTCGGGCGGACCTCAAGACGCGGGCGCTGATCGACTCGATTGATGATTTTGAATTTCACTTGGTGCGCAACGAGGAGGAAAGCCTGCTGCTGGAGGGCAAGCTCATCAAGGATTACCGACCGCGCTACAACCTGGCCTTGCGCGACGACAAACGCTTCTTTCTGGTGAAAATCCGCCTGGCCGACCCCTGGCCACGTTTCGCCATGGTGCGGATGAAAAAAGACGACGGCTCGCGCTATTTCGGTCCGTTTCCGCATTCCAGCGCGCTGCGAGAGACGCTCACTTGGCTCAATCGCAAGTTTGAATTTCGAGCATGCAGGCCGCTGCAGCCTGGCGATGCCGAGTACCGTCATTGCAACGCAGACATTATCCGCAATTGCTCCGCGCCGTGCATCGGGCGCATCGACCGTGCTGCCTACGTCACCAGAATCGACGAAGCCTGCCGGATATTGGAAGGCAAGGGGCGGCGTGAGTTGTTCGATGAGCTACGGCGCGAGATGGAGCAGAGTGCCTCCCAGCTTGAGTTTG
>CAIQXC010000137.1 GCA_903875675.1 Akkermansiaceae bacterium | reverse complement strand
CCTCCCGCTTCGATGTCCTCCCGTTTCGATGTCCTCCCGTTTCGATGTCCTCCCGTTTCGATGTCCTCCCGTTTCGATGTCCTCCCGTTTCGATGTCTCATCTCCCCCCCAAAAAAAGGGTTTTGGGCTAATCAACCCTCGCGGTTCCTCACCTGCGCGACATTTTGCTGGTCCGATCGGACCAACAAAATGTCGCGTCCAATTCAAAATCGAATAGTCGCGAGTTTGCCAAGAATCTGCCGACGTTTGTTCCAGACTTTTGTTCCCCGATAACTTGTTGGATGCAGTTGTCTGGGTAACAAGGGGTCAAACTGGAAACATGACTGGAGCAGTTTCCGTTCCCTCGCGACCCATCGAAGCACGTTGTCTCTCGCCTCGCCCCCACGTGTGTCTGGTGGCGTTGACAGATGGATTTCAAGGTGTCTCCACACCTCGTCGATGCGCTTGAAGTCCCATGCGGCACGCACCATGTCCGCAGATGACTCTCCACTACATGGCGCGGCATCCAATACAACAAGCTTGGCCACGTTAACCGCCAGCGGCCGAAGATTTGCGGCCAGATCATTCAGTGGATCGGGGGAAATCCAGGCGCTACGTTGCATGCAGCCAAATCCAGAACTACGCAATTTTCGCCGCAACCTACGCCGTATCTCGCGCTGATCCTCCGGCAGGTCAAACAATATTATCCGCCATTTTCCGTCCCATGAGCGTTGCCAGCGTGGTTCCGGATCGTGCCCAATTTGTCCCGCAGCCAGTCCTTTTTGGGTCAGTCTGATAGCGCGTTGGCCACCCTGTTCATCCCGTCTCGATTCAATATAGGCTTGAGCCTCAAGGCGCTGGATCTGCCGCAGCATACCATTGCCATACGCCCACATTTCAAAGGAGGAATCCAAATTTCTCCATGTCGGCCGCATCATCTTATCCAAAACCCATGCCAGTTGGTAAAGCAGAATTTCCGTCCGTGATCTCATATAACCCTCATGATGTCATCATTTTCTGCAATTCGTCAACGTCTTTATCGACACGTCTTTATCGAATTGGCAAGTGGGTTGCTTTGAAGTGATCGGGGATTATTAAAAGCGACATTTTGCTGGTCCGATCGGACCAGCAAAATGTCGTGGTGCGTGGGCGTTGACCTGAGATATCCTCGCCCCTTCCTTGCAAGCGTGAAGAGACACTGTAACCAATCTAACATTCAAGGAAAAGGCAGAGCCGTGGGATCTCCATTCTGTGGGGGGCTTCATGCTTGCCAGACCCGCTCCATAGGCATCATTGCCTGGTCATAAACTTGCCGAGACCGCGACATTTTGCTGGTCCGGTCGGACCATCAAAATGTCGCGGTTCGCTGGTAGGCATTTGATGCTGTCGGGCATTTAGTGCTTGTGTTGGGGTGAGCCGGGAGGAATGCTCCACTCGTCAAGGGCGAATTCCTCAGGGTGGGGGCACCGTGGAGCTTCGGGCTGTGTGAAAGCTTGCAAAAATCATTGATTCAAATGCATACGAGAACTAATCGCTGTGGGGTTGTCGCCGTGATGGGCATGTTGTTTTTCATGACTGGCTGGTCGCTGGCCTATTCGCCCAACCCGGATCTGACGGTGACGGGTGCCATCGCCGCAATGAAGGCTGATGCGAATAGCTCACCGGTCTATCCGGAGTCGTATAATCTAGGAGCCAGCGGACTGCGCGGATGGATATATATTGACCGCAATAACATGGGCAATGACGGGTTGCAGACGGCACAAAGCCGACAGATTCTAGTGAGCGTGGTGGGCTCCGGCACTCCGGCAGCAAGCGCGGGATTGGCAGCCGATGATGTGATCCTCGGAGCCAAGGCGGGTACAGGAACCGTGCCGGTTTTCACCAGTGACTGCCGCAAGGCGTTCGGTTGGGCGTTGGTGGACGCCGAGAGCACAGTCAATGGCGGCGTGCTGAGCCTGTTGCGGTGGCGCGCGGGCACCACCACCACGGTCGCCATGACCTTGCCGGTGATGGGAACCTACACCGACACGGCGCCATACAACTGCCCCAAGTCCACACTGATTCTGGCCAATGCGCGGGTCCGGCTTGTCAGCCAGCTTCTAGCGGATCCTAATTTCCTGGGCACGAACTACGGTGGCGCGATCAAGGGGCTGGCGTTGATGGCTGGAGTGGCACCGGGAGATGCCAACTACGCCGCTGTGCAGACCCGCTTGCAGTCACTGGCCCACGCGTTGGCACCAGCCAATCTAACGCTGACTGGTTGCGATACTTGGAACTGGGGTTACATCGGGATTTTTCTCAGCGAGTATTACTTGCGAAGCGTGGCGGATGGAACCCCTGACGCCACCGTGCTGAACGGACTGAATGCATACGCGGTGGGTTTGGCAAAGGGCCAAAGCAAGTATGGCACCTTCGGTCACGGGGGTGCGGAAGCCCACGCCGATGGCAGTTTGCATGGGTCGATCTCGTGGTATGGACCGGTGAATTCCGCAGGTATACCCGCCAATATTGCCATCGTCATGGGCAAGAAGGCGCTGTTGGCAGCCGGCACGGCGATTGATCCGGAGATTGATCCGGCAATCGACCGAGGAGCCAAATTTTTTGGTTGGTATGCGAACAAAGGGGCGATTCCTTATGGAGAGCACGAGCCCTATGGTGACGGCCACGCCTCCAACGGCAAGGATGAGATGTGTGCGGTGTTGTTTGGTGTGCAGGACAACCGGCCGGTTGAAGCGGAGTTTTTCGCGCGGATGGCGGTGGCGGGCTGCACCGGTCGCGAGTATGGCCATACCGGCCAGGGGTTCAGTTATCTGTGGGGCGCGATGGGCGCTAACATGGGCGGGGCGACGGCCGCAGCCCAATATATGAAGTCAATCCGCTGGCACCTCGATCTGGAGCGTCGCTCGGACGGCTCGTTCGTCTATGACGGCGGCGAACAATATGGCGGAGGCACCACCTCGGACGGTACCTATCTGGGGGCCAGCGGCTACAATGACGTCAGTCCAACCGCCTCATATATCCTAAGTTATGCGCTGCCATTGCAGCGCCTCTACATCACTGGCAAGGCCGCCAATCCGGCCCACACGCTAGACGCAACCAAGGTGGCGGACGCGATTGCCGCTTCGACCTTCAAGCAGGATTGTGTGGGTTATAGCAACGCCACGTTGATGACGGCTCTTGGTGCGTATGATCCGGCGATGCGCAGCAATGCCGCCACTCAGCTGGCAACCCGAAGCCTAAGCACGACGGAGATTAACACCCTGATCACCATGGCGGAGGGCAGTGATGCGAACACCCGTATGGGCGCTTGCGAAACCCTGGGCAATCTCAAAAATTCCACCGCTCTGCCCGCCTTGGGCCGCCGCTTGTCCGACTCCGATTACTGGGTACGAGGCAAGGCTGCCAACGCCCTGAAAAACTTCGGTTCGTCGGCCAGTTCGCAGCTCACCACGATGCTCACTGCCTTCACGACCCATGCCACCGACCCGAATGTGATCGTTTGGACTGACCCGGTCCAGATTGCAAACGGCTACCTGGCCGACACGTTGTTTCAGGCGCTTGAAACCAATACCAACGCGCTGACTGGGACCGCTAGAACCAGCTTGCTCTATCCGGCGCTTCGGGCCGGTCTCAACCAGCCTGACGGAATGGCGCAGATGTATCTGAGTGATTTTATCCAGAACAAGCTCACTTTGGCGGACGTGCAGGCGGTGGCACCGAGTCTGGTGGCGGCCGTGGCTCATCGGTCACCGGCCGACCGCATGTTCAGTGACGTCATTCGCGATGCGGGTTTGCAAACCCTTGCAAAATTCAAGATCGAGGAGGGAATTCCACTATGTCTGATGATGAAGGAACAAGCCTGGCACAGCGACGATTGGACGCCCTTTGATTTGCTGGCTAACACGTACCGAGGTGCCGCCAAGGATGCACTGCCCACCCTCTACAAATGGCAGGCCCATCTACCCCAGTTTGCTGCCGACAGCTCGGTCAACGTGGGCACCCGACTCGCCGATATCACCTCGCATCTTGCATCCACCATCGCGGCTATCCAAAACGATGCCGCGCCTCCCGCCTTGGTGAATTTCAAAAGTCTCACGGTGGCTGCCAACCCGGCCACCGTCTCCTTGCCTAACGGCAGCACGGTGCTTACCCCGGCGTTAGTAGATAAGGACGCCGGCACTCCCAACTTTGTCTGGAGTAAGGTCAGCGGGCCGGGCAGCGTGTCTTTCAATCCAAATGGACTCAGCCCCAATGCCACCTGTTCCGCCACCTTCAGCACGCCGGGTACCTATGTTTTGCGGGCCACCGCTGAAGACCGATCGATCCTCGATTACAACACTTGGATCACCTATTGCCTGGGCTATTTCGACTTCCAAACCTATAACGAAATCCTCGGCTCGGTAGCCGCGAATCTAACTGTCGTCGTCACTCCAGATCCCAACCGCGCGCCGGTGCCACAGAATCAAAGCCTGACTACCCCGGTCAATACAGCCCTCGCCATCACCCTGGCGGGCAACGACCCGAATGGCGACGCGCTGACATATGCCGTGGTGGCGGCTCCGGCGCATGGCTCACTAACCGGCACAGCGCCAAATCTAACCTACACGCCTGCCAGTGGTTTTACCGATGTGGATAGCTTCACCTTCAAGGCCAACGATGGCCAGCTGGATTCTGCGGTGGCGACCGTCACCATTGATGTGGGAACCAGCGGCAACCGCCGCCCGGTGGCAGTCAACCAGTGGCTGACCACCGCTGAGGACATCACCAAAGCCATCACTCTTCGCGGGACAGATCCTGACGGCGACCCGCTGACTTATCAGATGGTTAGTGGTCCGCTCCACGGCCTGTTGATAGGCAGCGCTCCGAATCTCAGCTATTTGCCGGCGGCCAACTATCCAGCTGGCAATTTGCCAGGGGCGGACAGTTTCACGTTCACGGTGAGCGACGGTTCACTGACCAGCGCGCTGGCGACGGTGAACATCACGGTGACTTCGGTCAATGATCCGCCGCTAGCCACGGCGCAAACCATGAGCGTGTCTGCGAATAGCGCCACACCCATCACTTTGGCCGGTGTGGATCCAGAAGGCTACGCGCTGGTCTTTTCTGTGGTGAGCAACCCCAGCCACGGCACCCTCAGCGGTACGACTCCCAACCTCACCTATCAGCCGATTACCAATTACCGGGGCACGGACAGCTTCACGTTCAAGGTGACCGATAGTGACGGGGTGGCATCACCCGTTGCGATCGTTAGCATAACCATCATCAATGATCCGCCGGTGGCCAATGCGCAATATGTCGAATTGCTACCTAACGTCGCCAAGGCCGTCACCCTCAGCGGCAGCGACAGTGCCAACGATCCACTGATCTATAACGTACTCACCCAGCCAGCGCACGGCAGTTTGTCGGGCAGCGCGCCGAATCTAACCTACACGCCGATTGCTGGATACACCGGTGCGGACAGCTTCGCCTTCAGTGTCAATGATGGTGTGAGCGATTCGGCCGCCGCCACCGTCACCCTCAACGTGGCGCAATGGCAGACGTGGACCAACATGGCCTCAGGTAGCTGGTCAAGTGCTGCTAAATGGAGTGGCGGCGTTGCCCCTGCGGCAGCGGGCAGCAGCACGGGTTTGCTGGTGTTCAATACCAGTGGCTACTCGGGCACCAGTACTAACGATCTGGCCGGAACCTTCCTGCTCAACCGCTTCACCCTTGGCAGTTCGCAGCCTGCCCTGACACTCAGCGGCAACGCATTTTCGTTTGTTCTCAACAGCGGCATTGCGCCGCAGGTGAACCAGAACAGCGCCAATGCGCTCAGTGTTTCCAACGGCATGACCCTCGCCGCCACCATCACTCTCGGCGGCAGCGGCGCAGGCGATCTGACGTTTTCTGGTGTCATCTCCGGCTCCGGCGGCCTCACCAAAACCACCAGCGGCAGCCTTACTCTCTCCGCTGTCAATACCTACAGCGGCGGCACCACTGTGAGCAGCGGCACACTTGCCCTGGCCACCGGCAATGCCAGGCTCGGAACCGGAGCCGTCACGCTGACCGGCGGGACCACCTTTAAGGTCGCAGCGGATCCGGCCATCACCATCACGAATGCTATTAATCTAATTGGACTGGTGACTCTTCCCATCACATTTGGAGGTGGCACGGATATCACATTGAACGGTGCCATCGCGGGCACCGGCGGGCTGAAGGTAACCAATGATGGCAATGGCAGAGGCCTAACGATACCGAATGCGAACACGTTCAGCGGGGGCCTGCTATTGAGCATGATCGGCGGCGGAGGCGAAATGCGGGTGCGCATTGGCAATGCCAATTCGCTCGGTACAGGAACCCTGCGTAGTGAACTCGGGCCAACAAGCGGCGGAGGATTGGAAAGCTCAGTTGCTCTAACCAGTGGGCCGGGAGTGCCTAACCCGATAGACCTGGCCACAGGTGCAAATCTCAACGTGGGAAATAACAGCTCCAACATGCTGCTTTCCGGCGTGATCTCGGGTGCCGGCCGGCTTAGCAAATTGGGAACTGCCACCCTCACGCTTTCCGGCAGTAACACCTACACCGGCACCACCACCGTAAGCGCCGGCACGCTAGCATGTTCCACTGCGGCATCTCTGGGACACGGGCCGTTAGCCATCAACGGAGGCAAGCTGAGCTTGCCGTTCACCGGCACCTGTCAGGTTACATCACTGTCGCTGGGCGGCGTGGCTCAGGCTAACGGGATATACAGCTATTCCACCTCTCCTGGATACTT
This sequence comes from Akkermansiaceae bacterium, assembly GCA_903875675.1. Lineage (GTDB taxonomy): Bacteria > Verrucomicrobiota > Verrucomicrobiia > Verrucomicrobiales > Akkermansiaceae > Luteolibacter. The sequence goes on along the minus strand of CAIQXC010000137.1, from coordinate 12,235 downwards.
TGCCGCCGGTGCCGGGACGGTGACGGTAGCACCGTCCACCAGCACCGTGCTTGCGCTAACCCGTGGGATCACTCCCGCGTCGCCGGGCGATTCACTCACATTTACTGCGACGGTGAGCGGCAGCGCACCGTCGGGCAATGTGGCGTTTTATGCGGGGGCTGTGTTGCTGGGGACCAGTGCCTTGAACGGCTCGTTTCAAGCCAGCTTCACCACTAGCGGTCTAGCTGCCGGAACAAACAACATAAGTGTTGTTTATGTCGGCAATCCGAGCAACGGGGCGAGTACTTCGGCCGTGTTGCCGATTCAAGTACTAGGGCCGCCGGTTGCGCCGGGTAATCTGGCGGCCACCTCAGGCAATAACATGGTCGGTCTGATGTGGAGCGCCTCGGCGAGCGCCACCGGCTATTATGTGAAACGCGCAGTGGCGAGCGGCGGTCCATATATCCCGATCGGTACCGCCGGCGGCACCAGTTATAGCGATTCGAGCGCGGTCAACGGCAATACCTATTTTTATGTTGTGTCGTCCACCAACATTGCCGGGGAAGGTGGGAATTCCGGCCAAGTGAGCGCCACTCCTGCCCCGCCCCAACCCACCACCACCACGCTGGCATCGTCCCTCGGCAGTGGCGGCGCCTATGGTGCGACGGCCACCTTTACCGCCACGGTTGCCGTAACTGGGGGGCTGGCGAGCGGCACGGTGACGTTCAACGACGGCGCGACGGTGTTAGGTACGGCCACGCTCAGTGGTGGCCAGGCGAGTTGGGCGATTGGGACGCTGGCGGCGGGCAGTCATTTGCTCACTGCGACATATAGCGGGAGTCTGGCGTTTTTGGGCAGCACCAGCAGCGCACTGAGCTACGCCGTTAGTCCCAAGGCGGTGACCATCACCGGGGTCACGGCGGGCAACAAAACTTATGATGGATCCAATATTGCCACGTTGGCTGGTGGCTCGGTAGCAGGCGCCATCAACGGGGATGTTGTTAGCGTAATTGCCGGCACTGGCAGTTTTGCCAGTGCATCGGTGGGCACCTGGGCGGTGACGGCGAGCGGGTATGCGCTGGGCGGTGCCTATGTCGGCAATTATGTGTTGGCTGCGCAGCCGGCGGTGGCCAACGCCACCATCTCAGCGGTGAGCGGGGTCGTTTTCACGTACACAGCCCTTAACACGACGGTCGGTGCGACTGGAGCGGAGATTCTCAACACAGGCACGCTCGTCGAGGCCAATCACTTTTACGGAACCAACGCCCCGGTTTCCTTGGCCAACGGTTTGACGTTTGGCACAAATTGGTCCCACACCATCCCCGCCGGATGGAGTGGTGGCCAGAATACCAGCACAGATTCAAATAACAACGTGCCGCTTCTAACTGATTCGACGGCATTCGGCAAGTTGATGCGCAACTACACCTGGTCCTCAGGCGAGACCGACACATTGACTGTCCCTGGGCTGACGCCAGGCCATATCTATCGGCTTCAACTGATCTCGGTGGCAGGCAAGAACGCCGGGGTGGTGGTCGAATCCAGCCCATCGACAGCATGGACTGACGGCTATAACGGCACGCCATCCTTGCTAACTGCCATTTGGGTGCAAGGTGCGGCTGATACGGTTCTGAATGTGGGGCTGACCCGGAACCACAGCTTCTCTGGTGCGCATGACAACGAGCTTGAAGCCAACGGCTATGCCCTGCATGACATCACGCCGAACTCTCCGCTCAATGATATCCTAACGTTCACATTTCCGACTTATGGTGCTGCGACGATTTCCGGCACAAATATCTCTCTGACCGTGCCGCTGGCAACGCCCATCACCGCACTCGCACCTACTTATACCGTCTCTCCTAACTCGATCGGAGCGCCAGTATCCGGTACCAGCCGCAACTTCAGCAACCCGCAGACTTACACCATCACCGCGCAGGACCTCTCAACCAAAACCTACACCGTCACCGTCACACCGCTGGCCGCACCGGTGCCACCAACCAATTTGCTCGCAACCACCGGGAGCAATACCGTCGGTCTGACGTGGAACGCCGCCAGCACTGCCACCAGCTACAACGTCAAACGCTCGGTCGTCAGCGGTGGTTCTTATATCTTGCTTGGAACCACCAGCTCAACGAGTTATCCAGATGCGACGGCGCTCAATGGCACGACCTACTTTTATGTGGTTTCCGCAATAAATGGCGGCGGTGAGAGTGCCAACTCGTCCCAAGTGAGCGCGACGCCAGCGTTGTTAGCAACAACTCCAATTCTCGCCTCATCTCCCAACAGCACTGGAGCTTATGGCACGGCTGTGACCTTGACCGCCACAGTGAATGTCTCCGCCACCGGCATGGTGACCTTCAAGGATGGCGTCACTGTGTTAGGAACGGGTGCCGTGACTGCCGGTGTGGCAAGTTTTACCACTGCGGCAAACACGCTGGCAGTGGGCAGCCATTCGTTTAGCGCCGCTTATGCCGGAGACGCCACCTATGCGCCGGGAAGTTCTGACGCGCTGGGTTACACGGTGACCCCAAAGGCGCTGACGCTCACCGGGGTGACAGCATCTAGCAAAGTTTATGATAGATCAACTCATGCCACATTGAGCGGTGGCACGCTTTCTGGCGGGCTTGGCGGTGAGATTGTTAGCGTGAGTGCCGGCAGTGGCACGTTCGCCAGTGCGAACGTTGGCACATGGGCGGTGACGGCCACCGGCTACTCGCTCGTCGGTACCAACGCCGGCAACTACCAACTCTCTGCTCAGCCGATCGTGGTCAACGCCAGCATCACCGCGCGGCCGGTCCAGCTTGCGGGCAGCCGCAATTACGACGCGACCGTCAGTGCGGCGGCGGGCATTTTGTCGATTACAAATTCCCTGGACGACCCCAATCTGACGTTGACTGGCAGCGCCACATTGGCCGCCAAGGATGTTGGGCTGCAGGCACTGTCAAGTGCTGCGGCGGTGGCCCGAGTGCAATCCGCGACGGCGAACACGGGTACTGGCACCGCCTCCACGTCATTCACCGCCACACTGGCTGCCGCTCCCACGAATGGCAACACACTCATTGCCGTTATTGCAACCCGCAGCACGTCCCAAAGCCGGATCACCGGCATCAACCAGACAGGGGCAACCTGGTCCCGGGCCACTCAATCGGGAGCCGGTGCCTCGACCGCCTCGACCACTGAAATCTGGTATGCTCCCAATGTGTACGGGGCCGGTACGCAAGTGACGATCAGCCAAACATCGGGTGTTAGATCCGCAGCAGTGGTCATCGAATATGGCGGCGTGCTCACGGCCGGTACATTGGACGTGGTTGCCAATTCGTTGAGCGGAGGCACAGCAAGCACAGCGGCGGTGACCGGCACGACCGCGGTGGCCACCACTCAATCTAACGAATTGTGGATGGGTGGCATCGGTCTCGTCAATAGCAGCTATACATTGGGCTCGCCGAGCAATGCGTTTGTCGCGGTTGGTAGTGCCAACTCGACCAGTGCCACTGCGGCTAACAACGCCAAGGTTGTTGCCCTGGAATACCTGACCACGGCCAGCGGATCGGCGGGTTCCGGCGGCACGATCAGCGCGTCCTCACAATGGTCCGGCGCGATCGCCACCTTCAAGACGTCAACTCCCAGCACTCTGGCATTGGCTGGCTCGGCAGCCACCAATTACACGCTTGGTGGGTTGACCGGATCGGTTCAGGTTTCAGCAAAGGCCCTTGCGGTCAGTGGGTTGGCCGCCAGCGACAGGGCCTACAACGGTACGCAGACGGCGGCCCTAACTGGCTCTGGGGCGCTGCTTCCGGCGCAGAACCCGGGCAGTGGCAGCAGTGCCGACGGCAAGCCCTACAGCGGTGACGCCCTGACTTTGGGCGGCGTTGCTGCGGCTACGTTTGCTGACAAGCATGCCGGATCTAACAAACCGGTGGCAGTCACGGGTCTAACTCTCGGTGGTGCTGCGGCAGGCAACTACCTGCTTATCCAGCCCGCTGGTCTGGCAGCCACTATTGAGCCGTTGCCGCTCACGGTGGCAGCGGTGAGCGCGACCAAGACCTATGATGGTACCACCCGTGCCGCAGGCATCCCGACGCTTTCCCCGGCGCTTGCCGCAGGCGACACGACCCCTGTTTTGTCGCAGGCATTTCAAGATGCCAACGCCGGCGCGGGTGACAGGGTGCTCGTGCCTATCATAACTATCAATGATGGCAATGGCGGTGCAAATTACGCGCTGACCCTGACAAATTGCAGTACAGGCACAATTGACAAGGCTCCGGCCACCTTGACCCTCGGTGGCTTGGTGCGCGGATATGACGGCACTCCAAAAGCCGTTAGCGCGACGACGGTCCCGCCCGGACTGGCGGTGGCGCTCACCTACGACGCTGCGCCCGCCGCACCGAGTGCCCAAGGCAGTTATGCGGTGGTGGCATTGGTGAGCGATGTCAACTATAGCGGCACGGCCAGCGGCACTTTGGTGATTGGCGCTGATCCGTTCATGGTTTGGCGTGAAGCCCATTTCAGTGTCGCAGAAATCGTCTCCGGGCTGGCGGCAGATTCCATGGACGTGGACGGCGACGGCTTGAGCAACCTCCTTGAGTACATTCTGGGCACCGACCCGCACCGATTCAGCCCGCAACCTCTAACGGTCACCTCTTCGGCCGCCAGCCTATTCAGCCTCACCTTCGTTGCCCGCCGTGCTGCCCTAGCGGGCTATGAGGGCCTCACCCGCAAGTACATTGTGGAGGTTAGCTCCGGGCTCGCCGACCCCGGTTCCTGGCAACCGGTGAGCGGTTACACCACGCTCGTAGGCAGCGATCAGACCAGTGATATCATAGGTGAGGATCAGACGGTCACGCTCACTTTGCCCGCCACTCCGGCCAATCAATTCTATCGTCTCAATGTGCGTCTGGAATAGTTGCGGCGTCACCAATCGCAAACCAACACCCCCATGAATCCGCTAGGATTTCCCGCCATCCCAATTCTGTTGGGTCTCGCCATGAGTGCTGCCAACTGCGCAGCTGATCAACCCACCGATGAGCCTCCGAATTTTGTTCCGTGGCCCAAGCAAGCCGTTTTCCAGCCCGGCCAGATGCCTCTGGCAGGTGCGCGGATTGTGGCTGGTTCTCCGACCCTGTTGCCACTGGAAAACCTGTTAGCCAAGGAGATCGAGGCTGCTATTCACCTCGAAAGCAAGGTTGTCGATGGCGGCCCGGGTAAGCCCGGCGACATGGTTCTAGCCCTGGATGCAGGTCTCACGGGTGAGACCTATCGGCTCAGTGTGGATAGCATGGCGCGAGCCAGCGGTGCCAGCTACGGTGCGGTGGCCATGGCCAGCGTGAACCTATTGCAGGCGATTCGCGGCGAGGGTAGCGCGGCGGTTCTGCCGCAGATGCGCCTTGACGATAGCCCCGACAAGGCCTATCGCGGGCTGATGATCGACGTGGCCCGCCAATATCACTCGATCGACAACCTCAAGCAAATCGTCGAATTATGCCGGCTCTACAAGATCCGTTACTTGCAGTTGCATCTAACCGATGACCAAGGGTTCATGTTTCCTAGCAAAGCCTTTCCCAAGGCCCATGCGCAGGTCCAGAACGGCGGCAAGCCATACACGTTGGAGGAGCTCAGCGGGCTGGTTGCCTATGCGGATGTGCGCAACGTGACGATTGTGCCTGAGTTCGATATTCCCGGTCACTCTGCGGCACTCAACCGATCCGACCCGGATTTTTGGATGATCCGCGGCACCAAGCCCTATGAACATCACGCAAGCATCAACTTCGCCCGGGACGAGGTCATAGCCGCCTGCACCACCATCATCGACGAAATGTGCCAGGTCTTCAAAAGCACGCCGTTTTTCCATATCGGGGGGGATGAGGCCGACTATGTGTTTGCCGATCAGAACGCTCAATTTCAGGCGACCTTCAAACGGCTCGGTCTGGGTGACAAGGCCCAACACGAACTCTACCGCCGCTTCCTCACCCTGATGGATGCCGCCGTTAAGAAAAACGGCAAGCGCACGATCGTGTGGGAAGGCTTCGGCCACGAGCCCGACAGCAAGTTTCCGATTCCCAAGGACGTCATCGTGATGGTTTACGAAAACCGGTTCTATCAGCCCGATGACTTGATCAAGGATGGCTACACGATCATTAACGCCTCGTGGACGCCGTTGTATGTGTTGCGGAATCTCACAGAATACACGCAGAAAATTTTCGATTGGAACATCGAGAAGTTCGCCGCGTTCACCAAAGATTTTTCGGCGACCCCTTGGCGGCAGTTGCCAGCCAGTGACAGGCTCTCCGGCAGCCAGGTCTGTTCCTGGGAACAACCCCAAGCCGTGGAATTGGGCAACCTGCGCTGGCCGCTCGCCGCCATGGCCGAACGCGTCTGGAACCCCCAAGCCGGTAAATCCTGGCCGGATTTCCAACACCGTCTCGCCGCGACCGACGCCTTGCTCGAGAGGCTCGTCCACACAGTTCATTGGCAGTGCGATGGCCTCGCCAGCGTCGAGGAACGCATGTTCGAACACTCGCTTACCCTCACCATGAGCGCCGCCGTTCCCGGCACCATCCGCTTTACCCTGGATGGTAAAGCCCCCACCGCCGATTCGCCCGCCTATTCCTCGGCGCTGACCATCGACCAACAGACGTTTGTCAGAAGCGGCCTCTTCGATGCATCTGGCAAAATGCTGGGCTCCCTCACCGAGGACCATTTCCGCAAGACCGGCAAGTGAGGATAAACGGAGTGGGGACAAACTGAGCCATGCCGGCGGATGGGTAAAACCACTGCGGAGAAAATGGTGTTTTTTTATTTTTTTACAAACTCTTGACCCGTTGCCTATTCGCATCCATCTTGCTCGGGTCTTGCTGACAAGACTCTCGAGAACCCAATAACAGCCAACCATGAATCGTCGTAAGTTCCTTATCAGTTCCTCCAGCACTTTGGCCGCCGGTGCCATCAATCTCACGGCCGCCGACGCCACCCCGCCCGCCGGGGGAGGCTCGGTCATCAGCGGATCCGGCTCATTTCGTTACCAATATTTGCCGGACAAACTGGTGTTGCCGCCGGAGGTTCAGATGCGCAACGGCCACGGTCTCTGCCATGATGCAAAGGGCAACATCTACTTCACCTACGAACCGGAGAAAGTTGAGGCCGCCACGCGCTGTTTGCTGCGCTTTGCGCCAGACGGCACCCGTCCGGAGCTTCTGGGCCCGGACCATGCGCTGGCCTTCGGTGTTCCCCATGGTCTCAATATTCACGCTGATGCCGACGGCACCGAGCATCTCTATCACGCTAACAACGCTGCCACCATTTTCAAAACCACCCTGGAAGGGCAAGTCGTCTGGACTCAGAAATGGCCACCGGCGATGGGCAATTACCACCCGACCGACACGATCGTCACCCCGGATGGCAAGCACTTGCTAGTGGCCGACGGCTATGGCAGCAGCATGCTTCACGTATTCAACACGGCCGACGGGGTTTATGCTGGCAAGTCATGGGGTGGGAGTGGTTCCAGCCACGGTGAGTTCAATTGCCCCCACGGCATCACCTTCGACCCACGGCGCAACCTTGTGCTGGTAACCGACCGCGGCAACCGGCGTGTCGAATACTACTCGCTAAATGGCGTCTATCAAAGCAGTCTGGAAATCCCGGCAAGCAAGGCCCCCTGCAACGCGGATTTTCTGGGCGAGAACGTGTTAGTCCCGGATCTCGACGGTCCGCTCGTCATCCTTGACAAGGACAATCAGGTGGTGTCGGTGATTGAAGTCAGTAAATTGCTTGGAGCGCAGGGGTTTGTCCATCCGCATGACGCCATCTGGTTGCCTAACGGGGACATTGTCGTCTGCACCTGGAACCCCGGCCGCCTTGGCTACTGGAAACGCCTCCCGGCCTAGAGCCCTTGAAAAGCCAAAGTTGCTTTCGTTAGGACGAGTTTTCCGCTTGGGAAGAAGACAGAAGAGGAGAAGACAGAAGACTGGGACAAGAAGCGCAATGGGCAGTTTCATTGGAGGTTCATGGTCAACGGCGGTCATAGACACGCCGCTACAATCCTACAAATTTCTAGCGTGGCATGCCTCAGCCTCGCACGTCTTACGTTCAGGGACTTGACTCACTCAACACAAATTCTGGTTTTCAAGGACTCCAGTGCGTCCGACGGGCATTTTTCTGGTTTTAGCCAGCTGCGGAATCTTGGGTTCTCGTGGCCCATATAAATAGCCATTGACATGCCCCCGTGGGCCACTGCACCTTCAGCGCTTCCGGCGCCCAGGTCGATTAGGCATCTATTTGGCCAAAGATTTGGGTACGCCTCACATTGAAAGCCATGAAAATGCTAGATAAGATATTTTTCGGAGTGGTGGCGTTGTTGATTATCGAGTCGCCGGTTGTTCGGGCTGGTGCATCAGCGACAGAGATTGCGCCGGTTGGGCTGCGCTGCGAGTATCGGGAGAATCCGCTGGGAATTGATGTGGAAAAGCCGAGGCTTTCCTGGACGATTTCTGATTTGCTCATTGTGGAATCGCATCTAGGCAGCGGCCAATCAGCAATCAGCGAACAGAAATCGGCGATGCCGCGAGGGCTGAAGCAAGCCGCCTATCAAATTTTGGTGGCCTCGGGTGAGGAGTTGCTGAAGAAAGACCAGGGGGATTTGTGGGACAGTGGCAAGGTGATGTCTGAGAAGAGCAACCAGATTGAATACGGGGGGAAACCCCTTATCTCACAAATGCGGTGTTACTGGAAGGTTCAGGTATGGACGCCGAACGGAACGGCGTGGAGCGCCCCTGCGTTGTGGACGATGGGCTTGCTCAAGCCTGATGATTGGAAGGCCAAATGGATTGGCTATGATGCCGCTTCCCTGGTCACGCCGGAGGCCGATGCGGATAACAAGCTGTTTCATATTCAGGGGCTGAGCTGGTTGACGCTTCCAGCAAACAAGGGCAAGGTGAGCGTCAATACCTGTTTCCGGAAGTCGTTTGATCTTCCGTCAGATCGCAAAGTCAAGCGTGCAGTTCTTGCTCTATCAGCATACAACTATTGTGAAGCGGCAATCAACGGCACTGCGATTGGTCACGGTGCCAACTGGGAACGCACCGCTCGATTGGATGCCACCAATAGCCTGAAGCCCGGCGCTAATGTGCTGACTCTGACGGCAGGTCACACGGATCCATACATGCCGGGAGTAACGGGCCGGTTGGTGATTCAGTTTGAGTCCGGCAATGACATGGTTATACCAACGGATAAGACGTGGAAAGCCTCGCAGGAACCTCCCGCCGGGTATGAAAAGCCTGGGTTTGACGATTCGGCGTGGTCGGTTCCGGATGCAGGGGGGGCGCCTGCGGGAGGTGGGCCGCCGGTCGCGGATTTGGCGCGGGTCCCTGCACCCTATCTGCGCAAGGGTTTCACGGTGGATGGAGCTGTGAAGCGAGCCATGGTGTATGTCACTGCGTTAGGAACGTACGAACTGCGTCTCAATGGCAAGCGAGTCAGCAAGGATGTATTTGCCCCGGGCTGGACGGAGTTTCGGAAGCGGGTGCATTATCAGACGTATGATGTGACCTCGCAGGTTGGACAAGGCGCTAACGCAATCGGCGCCATTCTCGGGGATGGCTGGTATGCCAGTGACCTGGCGCATCTTTGCAGGCGAAACTTCTATGGGGGGCAACCTCGGCTGCTTGTCCAGCTGGTGATAGAACTGGCTGATGGAACGACGCAGGTTGTGGCAAGTGATGGAAGCTGGAAAGCGTCGTATGGCCCGATCCGGCATGGCGATATCATTATGGGCTGCGAGTATGATTCCCGATTGGAAATGCCGGGCTGGGACAAGGCGGGATTCAATGACGGCAGTTGGAGCCCTGCAGTGGCAAGCGCGGCGGAGGAAGGTGAGGCTGATGTAACCCGCATTGTCGAGGCGGCAGTGAAGGCTGGCAGAGTGTCGTTGAAGGTGGAAAACGAGTTGCTGGGAGGAGATCCGGCTCCTCTAAGAGTCAAGTCACTGCGGGTTGAGTACCGGCTTGGCGGCAAGGACGGGAGCAAGGTGCTGGGTGAGCACGCCATGCTTGAACTGGCAGGGGCTGATTTGAAGATCATCCGGGCAAGATATGGCAACCAGTCCACTGTCGAGCAGGCATTCAAAGTTCAGGCGTCGGTTGTTGAGCCGTCGCGGGTGATGAATGCTCTTTCTGCAATTAAGGTTACCGAGCCTCGACCTGGCTGCTGGACCTTCGATCTTGGCCAGAATATGGTTGGTTGGGTGCGGTTGAAGGTGAGCGGTGCGGAGGGTCAGCGGATCACATTGCGGCATGGTGAGATGATCAATCCGGATGGTACCATTTATACCGCGGCGTTGCGCAGTGCGCCGGCCACGGATTTTTTCATTTTGTCGGGTAAGGGTGAGCAGGTGCTTGAGCCATATTTCACATTTCACGGATTCAGGTATGTGGAAGTACGGGGACTTACGAAGAAGCCTGATCTTGGGGATGTAACCGGTCTTGTGGTGCATACGCCGATGAGGAGGACGGGGAGTTTTGAGTGTTCCTATCCGCTGTTGAATAAGCTTTACAGCAATATTATATGGGGTCAGAAGGGGAATTATCTTGAGGTTCCGACGGATTGTCCACAGCGCGACGAGCGAATGGGCTGGACGGGCGACACGCAGTTTTTCGCGCCGACGGCCGCGTATAACTTTGATGTAGCGGCATTCTTCAGCCGCTGGCTGCAAACCTGTGAGGACGATCAGCAGGCAGATGGTACGTTCCCACATGTGGTGCCTGATATCATGGGCGGTGGCGGTGCCACAGCCTGGGGTGATGCCGCGCTGCTTTGTACCTATCATGTTTACAGGGCCTACGGCGACACTCGGATTGTCGCGCAACGATTTGCCGCCATGGAACGATATATGAAGTGGCTGGACGGCAAGACCAAGGATGGTATCTCCAAGGTGGGCGGATTTGGCGACTGGCTCAATGCGGGTGGTGGCGCCAGCGCCGACGTCATTGATACCGCTTATCACGCACATCTGGCACGGATCATGTCGGAAATGGCCGGAGCCATCGGCCGAGATGGCGACTCAGCTCGTTATGCCAAACTGCACGATGAGGTGAAGGCGGCATTTGTGAGGGAATTTCTCCAAGCTGACGGATCGCTCAAGGGATGCAGTCAGACGGGATATGCGCTCGCATTCTCTCTGGATCTGCTGCCGGTTGACAGACGCGGGCAGGTGGCTTTGAAATTTGTGGATGAGGTGAAGCGTTTTGACTGGCATCTGGCTACCGGGTTTATTGGCACGCCTCGCTTGCTGCCCGCCTTGAGCTTGGCCGGTCGCGATGATGTGGCATACAAGCTATTGTTGACCGACACCTATCCATCGTGGCTGTTTCCAGTCAAGAATGGAGCCACGACGATGTGGGAGCGATGGAATGGCTGGACTCCGGACAAGGGATTTGGAGATATAGGGATGAATTCCTTCAACCATTATGCATTCGGCGCAGTCGGCGAATATCTCTACGGTGGAGTCGGCGGGATTAAGGCGGCGAGTCCTGGATACAAGATGATTGTCATCAAGCCGGCTATCGGTGAGGGCTTGACTTGGGCCAACACAGCGTTTGATTCGATATACGGCCGTATCGTTAGCAACTGGAAGCGTGAAGGCGAAGCATTAACTATGGACGTCATGATTCCACCTAACACCACGGCGCTGGTGCATGTCCCGGCGAAGAATGCGGATGGGGTAACTGAGTCGGGGAAACCTGCCGCGAAAGCTGATGGTTTGAAGTTTTTGAGGATGGAAAACAGAGCAGCCGTCTATTCTGCGGATTCTGGAACCTACCGCTTTCAAACCACGCTGCCGGCTGATGGAAAATGATTAGCTGGCGACGCTTCGCCTCAGACGCAAGACGCAAGACCGCTGCGCTGCAAGACAGAAGACCGCTGCGCCGCAAGACAAGACAAAGAAGCGCCACCGGACTGCGCATTGCGCTTCTTGTTCCAGTCTTCTGTCTTCTGTCTTCCCCTCTTCTGTCTTCTTCCCAATCAGAAACCCTTGACCTAACGAAAGCAACTTCAGCTTTTCAAGGACTCCTGCGAGGCAGCAGACCATGCGAAATGCGAAGAGTACTTCGACGTGAGTTGAGTCGAACGATTGATGATTGCCGATTGATGATTGATGATTGATGAATTTTGAAGTGAGCTTGAAAGTGTGCCATGCGCCAATCAAGCGCACATCGACCATCGGAATTCAGCAATCAGCAATCAGCAATCAGCAATCAGCAATCAGCCT
>CAIQXC010000136.1 GCA_903875675.1 Akkermansiaceae bacterium | reverse complement strand
TCTGCGGGTGACAGCAACGCGGATCACGGTGTCGGCGCAGCCCGTCAGGAAAACTGGAATCAGCCCGAGAATCAGAATGGATCGTGTCATGGGGCGTGGATGCACGATCAGTCGCTTTGCGCGGCCCGCCGCCAAACCAAGGCCGCAAGCCAAAAGGCAAAGCAAGCCATGCGGAAGTCGGGAACCTGCCCGGTGAAGATTCCTTTTGGGGTGCAGAGAATCATGGGATTGTGATTTGGGGTTTGTCCATGTCGCCCTATCTGGACGGGCTACATGGTGAAGGAATATATATAGATTCTCTCGTGCTGAAGGTCAATTCCAACCCAGCCGTTGTCACAACCGGTTAGGGAATTAGGACTGTGGAACTCAAGATGAAGGAACTCAGCGCTCGGCAGCCACCATGGAACCGGATCCTTGGGTGCGGCATACTTGGGCGGAGTGTTTTGTTCCTCAAGCGGAGCCAGGGCCGCACGCCATGCTAGAGCATCAGCCGCGGCCACGCTTACGGCGCAGAATGACGTGAAATCCGAAGGACCGAGCCGCCCGTCGCCTGTCTGCTCCTCGATAAAGTTGGCGTCGAGAAGCGGACTCGGAAGCGGTGAGTGCTTTGTGATGAGCTTGGACACTGCTGCGATCCGCTCCGCCTGTGAGCCAGCAATCTCGTGGGATGACTCCACTGGGCGCTTGGACGTACAGGCGGTGATCGAGCAAATCAGTAAAACAGCGAGGGCTTTCATGGCAGGTACGGGGCACAGCGAATTTTTAACAGGCTGACGAGAGCGGGGTCCATGTAGTCGTAGTTGTCGGGAATATTGAGAACCGCGATCCGCTTGCCTGCCAGTGTGTGCTTGAACTTCCGGTTCAGCCTGGCCCGCTGCGCCGTTTCCATCACCAGAATCAGATCTGCCCACTCGATCTGTTCCTCGGAAAGGGGCACCTCGGCATCGTTGTTGAGGCCCGCGGAATCAACCTCCACGCCGGGATGCTCCGAGAAAACAGCCTCGGCGGTGGGGCTCCTGAGTTTGTTCTGGGAGCATAGAAACAGGATGTGCTTGGTCATTGTCGCGTCTGTGGGCCGGTGGCCGAGTCTAGCCACCCGCCGTCGGGAGCGCCAGCTTCAATCCAGGATCGCCAAGTGCCCGCGCCTCAATGGACATGTGCCCGTCGATGTCAGACTGCGCACTTGAACCTGATGCAGGCTCCCAATCCGACACCTATGGCAACGATAACGATCCAATAGGCGCGACCGCCAAATGATGTCACTGCGCTGTATTCATCCTGCTTCCACGCGAGCCAGCCGGTGAGCGCCAGGCCAGTGGCCAGGAACGTGAAGAGCATGGCCTCGCTGTTCGAGCTGTCGAACACGCGGCAGCCAAAGAACCAGCCGGTCACCTGATAGCTCAGCATGCCAGCAACAAGCGGTAGTGGATTGCCTCCCATAATTGTGCGCGATTCTATAGCTGGCACTCCGGCATCAATCAAGCTCAGCCTGACGGTCATCCATGAGGCATTCATGAGGCGCTTGACAGGGTGAACAACTCTGACTACTCAACTTGTGCCTGCATCAGGAAATTTACGAGCTTCTAGACCGAGTCGAGCGCCACCACGGCGTGCGGGTTGTTTATGCCTGCGAGTCCGGCAGTCGGGCTTGGGGCTTTGCCTCGCCGGACAGCGACTACGACATCCGCTTCATTTTTGTCAGACCAGCGGCGTCCTATCACTCTGTAGCCGAGGGGCTTGAATCGATTGATCTGCCACTTGACGGCCTGTTGGATGCAGGCGGTTGGGACGTGCGCAAAGCGTTGCGCTTGCTGGGAAAATCCAACGGGGCCTTGGTCGAGTGGTTGCACTCTCCGGTGGTTTATGTGGAGGATCCGGGTTTTCGATCTATCACGACACCTGCGGTGGTTATCGCGGACTGGTTTCTCCCAAGGATGCCGATGTACTGATTTTCAGCAGTGTTCCGCATGACGCCATGCCGATTGGCTGGATGCACTGCAATCTGGACGCATTCCAAGCCCATTGCAAAGCCCATCGTGAGTATTGGGAGTGGGTGACACAGCGCAACGACGAGCGCTACCAAACCAATGCCCAACACGGACGCGGCTATGATTCAAAAAACCTGATGCACACGCTTTGTCTGGCTGCATCAGGAACAGCCGAATATTTGGAGTGGATTCCGGCTACCCGCCGACAGCGAGTCCGCGCGGAGCATTGAGGAAATTGCCTGTGAAGAAATCCAGGCCGCTCTGGTCCAAGAGGGAGGACCCAATCCGGTGATTCAAATCGCCCGGGCTTTCGGCAACAAACGTCTGTCCACCGCCAGCCGCGAGCGCATTGAGCGGGCGATCGAACTGAGCAAATAGCTCCCCGAAACTCTGGCTCTGCCCAAGGTTGGCGCGATTATTGCAAGGTTCACCACCCGCGCTCCAACGCTTCCTTGGCGGCAACCCGGTTGAGAACCTCCGAGCAGGATTCCCAGTTGATGCTGGCGATCTGGTTGTATTTGGCCTCGAAAGGGTGCTTTTCTGGCACGGCATCGATGGTTTCGCGGGCCTTGCGCTCGTCGCCTTGAGCGGCGGCGATCCATGCGGCTTCGAGGGTGTCCGGGATCTGGCCGAAGAGATTGTGGATGTGCTTGAGACGCGTGGAGAGCATCTGATGGACTCGGTCCTCGATGGAGTCGCGGTAGCGCATGTTGAACACGTAAACGGTGTCGCGCTTCTGGCCGATACGCTGGATGCGGCCCTTGCGCTGTTCGAGGCGGGTCGGGTTCCACGGGAGGTCGAGGTTGATGAGCGAGCCGAGGCGCTGGAGATTGAGGCCCTCACTGGCGGCGTCGGTGCCAACGAGGATCTTGATTTCCCCTTCACGGACGAGCCGCTTGAGGTCTTCACGCTCGGCGGGCTGGCGGTCACCGGCGCGGTAATAGGCGGAACGTCCGCTGCCGGCATAGAGTCCTATCAATTCGTCAGGCAGTGCCTCCTTGCTGAGCTTGGCTGCCAACCACTCGGCGGAATCGTAGTATTGTGAGAAAATCATGCAGCCGAATTTCTTCCATGGCTGGCCTTCCGCCTCGGGATTGCCCTCGGTCAGGAGGCGGTGCACCACGCGGTATTTCGGGTCCTCGGATTGGTTGCTTTCCAAGGCTCGCACGTAGTTTTCCAACAGCGCCCTCTCGGCGGGTGAGAGCGTCTTGAAGTCATCGCGCTTCGGCGGCTCGTCTTCGTCTTCATCGTCGTCCTCGATCAACTCCCAGTTTTCCAGCATCTTGCGGGCGGTGGAAATTCCGGCGACCACGCTGCTACCGGCACGACGGAGCAGCAGGGTCTTGAGGAAGCCAGCACCCTTGCGATTGCGGGCCATGGCGGCGCAAAAATCCTCCGCCAGCTTGTAGGCCTCTTTCAGATAGGGCGACAGTTCCACCGCGCCATCGTCACCCTCGCCGAGGAGTTTCACGTAAACCGGGTCCAGGTAGGGCTGGTTGGTTTCAGGGTCCTTTTCGGTTTCCAGGAAGTCGCGGGTGCGGCGGATGATGTGGCGGAGGAACGGGTTGTGCTCGCGACCAAAGTTCGGTTTCAGGCGTTCGAGGCGCGAGCGGTCGGGGGGCCTGAGCTTGTCGATATCGCTGCCGTTGGCGATGGTTTGTTCATCGGTCATGCCGAGCACACGCCGCAGGGTTTCAAAATCGCGGTGCTCCAGTGAGGGTGGCACTGGATTGCGGAACCAGCTCCAAAAGTCCATCGTCGGAATCCCGGAAAGTGAGACATCGCCGGAAACCACGGGCAGACACTCGCCGGGCTTGGTCCACTCGCTCCAGTTATTGCCGAGGACATGCTCACGGTTCGTGTTGAGCAGGTTGAGCAGGTCCCAGGCCTCGATGGGATTGATTTGCACGGGCGTCGCCGTTCCTAGCAAGAGACTCTTGGTTCTGCGGGCCAGATCGTGCAGGTGACGGAGTAGATTATTCGGCTCGCCAGCCTCGTTCTCACACCCCGGTGCCAGGTTGCGGCGGCGGGCCCTGTGAGCTTCGTCGACGATCACGCACTCGTAGTCGAGGCGCTTCAAGCGCTCCGCCGCATCGGTGTTGGCGCTGAAAAGCCCCTGCGAAACCAGAGCCACCCGGCGCGGGCATTTCAGGATTCCATCCGCACCTTTCACGCCGTGGCAAATCCCATGCTCATCGACCCATTGCTTGCCGTCCCACACCGCCGACGGCATGCCCAGCAGCTTGTCCATCTCGTCTTGCCACTGCCAGAGCAAGGGTTTCGGCGCGATGATCAGCACCGGCTTGTCGCCCCACAGTGCCATCAACATGGCGGCCATCGCGAGCTGGATGGTTTTGCCCAGGCCCACCATGTCTGCAAGCACATAGCGGGCACCGAAGGGTGTGCGGTGCGCGTCGAAGGCAAGTTTGGTGAAATACTTCTGGTGCGCCCAGAGGCCGTATTCCCGGCGATAGACCGGGGTCTCGACGATAGCACCGGCGGCGTCTCCTTGTTCCTTCCACGCGTCCACCGATCCGAAAACCTTGCGGTGCGACAGCCGCTCCACGTCCTCGATCACCGCTTGGGCCAGCGGAAAAGCCACCGCGTTGCCCCACAATGCCTCAAATTCCTCCCGTACCCAGGCGATGGAAGCCAGGTCCTCGTCCTCCCAGACGAGTTCAAAGTTCCTGCGCCAGGCGGTTTTCGATTCGTTGGCGCTGCCGAGAAACGATGTGCAACGCCCGTCCGCCATCTCGATCACCCCGGCCTTGCCGTGGATCAGACCAAAGGCGGAATCCGGCAGCACCTTCACCTCCAGCTTGCCGCTGTTGAGAAACCGGTAGAGCCGCTCAAAACGATCCGCGCCCTTCCCGGCCATGCGCTCGGGATCGTTACGGCACCATTCGCGGCGCATCGCCATCGCTGCGGCCCGCGCGGATTTCACATCATCCGGGTCCAGTTCCGAGTTGCAGATGATCCGCACCTTGCCGGACATCGACTCCAACTCCTCACCAGCCACTTCGAGAATGGACGAGGAAAAATAGCCAGCAATGCGGTCGTAGCTTCGGGCTCCGCGCAGCCGTTCCGCGAGAAAGGATTTCCCCAGGGACGAGACGCGGCGGGATGAGTGGCGATGCATCGGATTGGCGGGAGACGATTGTGGATCGTGGATTGCAGTTTTTTCCACCCTCATCACCGGACCGATTCACGAGGGAGAACTTTCAACCCTTCTGCCTTCGCCGCCTTGCGTTGGCGCTCATCAAAACTGAAAAAGGTATCTGTCTCCAGAAGCAAGGCGGCGGCGACGTGCATCAGGTCGAGGCTGCGGGTACCGAGGCGCATGCTGTGGCGGTCGGCCAGTTCGCTAGCTTTCGCGAAAAACGCGGAGGCTGGTACCGGCATGAGGGCGAAAATCCCGTTGGCGAGGTCTTCCTGAAACAAGCGCTTCTTGAGTGTCGCCTGGCGTGGTGTGAGTTCACCCCGGAACACCGCCAGATGGAGGGCATTGCGGAATTCGAGTTCCCCGAGGAGTGACAGCCGCAGCGGGGATGTCAGACGTGCCATCAACGCGGAGGCACGGGCACTGGTGCTTTCTTCTTTGTAAAGGGTGACGATGAACCCCGTGTCGGCATAGGCATTCATCGGTCGCCACGGTCGTAGTCCACCACAGCGGCAAGTCCTTGGCCGGGTTTCTCATTGGGGAAATGTTGCCGGATGCGGGCCAGGAAGTCCGGCATCTTAACCTGCCTTGCCGCTGGCGGGGGGATTGGCGCAAGGTAGGCGAAGGGTTTGCCAAAGCGGGTGATTTCCACGCACTCGCCCTCTTCGATCCAGCAGGCCACCCGCGGGAAAGCGTTGCGCAAGTCACGGATCGTAGCTGATTTCATTGTGAGAGGATATTGTCTCACGGATGGCACCGTGTCAAGATCTCCCACGCGCTCCATCAATGGTCATTCTCCAGCGCGCCGGCGAGGAGAGCGGCGGATTTGGAGTCGGTTTGCCAGGTGGGGAGGCTGTGCTGGAAGCGTGACAAATATTGGAGGATGGCGATGAGGGTCTTGCGGTGGGACCAGTAGTCTTTAACCTCTGCCTTGAGCCATGAGCGGCCGGGCTCGGCTCCTTGGTCGGACTTGGCGACTTCGCGGATGGCGAAGAGGGCGTGGCGCAGCAGACTCTCGGAAAACGCGTCCTCGCCGGCGCGGTGGAGTTTTTTCCCGAACTCGGAGGCGGTCAGGAGGCGGACTTCATTGGCCTTGTCGTTGCCGAGCAGGGCGGTGTAATCGCGCAGGCCGAAACCGCGGGCAAGCTCTTGATAGGCGCTGGAGCGGAATTCACCGCGGCTTTCGAGGTCGAGGCCTTTCAGATAGAACCGTTCGGCGGGGCCGAGGGCTTTCCAGAGCGGGCGCTCGATGCCGGCGGGCACGAGGTGATCGTTGGCAATGATGACGGCTTCGGCGATGGCGGCTTCCAGTGGCGAGCGTTCGGCGCGCTTGCCCTTGGGGCGGGCGAGTTCGCGGGCGACGTCGATGTCCTCGATGGAGCGGTAACGGGTGAGCACGCGCAGCGCGGCGGCGTAGGCGGCGAGTTGGTAATCGGTGTCGGTGAAGTCCGGGGCGTCGGCATGGGGGTCGTCCAGCTCGTGCATGGAATCGAGCTGCCGCTTCACTTCGATCTCCACCTCCGGATAGACTTCATCGAGGAAGGCGGTGTCCTCGCCGGTCTGCTTGCGGAGGATGAGCAGCACGGTGCCTTGGACATAGTTGCCCTCTTTCAATGCGCTTGTCGTCTCAGTAGAAATACACCAAGCGGAGGTAACGCGTAATCCGGAAGCCCAGAGGATCAAAGCGAGGTCGGCCCAGACCGCCGCATCCTGATGGGTGAACATAACGCACTGCATGCCATCATCTGGCATGTGCTCGGCGAGATTTCGGTAACAGTCCACCATGCTACGGCGGAAAGATTCTTCCTGCCCGGTAACAGCAAGTGCTTTTCTGGAAATCACCTGCCACTCAGGAAAGAGCCTCGCCAAAGGCCCTTCTACCCAGCCAAGAAAAAAGTCACTGAGTTCATGGTAGTTGACGGCATCTGCATAGGGAGGGTCCGTAACCCAAAAATCGCACACGGACGACACAAGACGTCCATCTTCTGTGATCACGGATGAATCGCCGGTCACCGGTGCAATTTTAGGCTGGAGACTGAAGCAAGTTTCAAGATGTATGATGGCTCGGACACCATGATTGCTGAGAGTATTTAGCGCCTGGTTTGCAAATACATGATCCACCAATTCCTTTCCAGCGAGCGGACTCCAACCTGATAGTTTGGAATTGTGATCCGCGCTTTTCATTACGCCTAGCAGTGCCAAGACTGCGGCTCGATTATCCACATTTTTGGAAAGGCCTTCATTCACAAATTCACCAAGTGCAAGCAACTGCCTCGGATTGAAGAGGTGATGCCAGTGGGTCCAGCCGCGTTCGCGTTGGAGTCGCTCGGTTTCCACTCCCGGCTCGATTTTCATTGAAGGGATGAAACCTTTTTCCTGCCAGTCGGCGAAGCGTTGGCGGAGAAGGTCGAGGGTGCGTTGCTCTCGGGCGAGATCGTATTCCGTGACAGAGCGGTAATGTCTGGTGGTGCGTGGCTTTCCGGTTTTTTTATCGATGCGGGTTGAGACCCAGCGGACGCAATAGAGGCGTTCTTGGAAAACATCGTCGGG
>CAIQXC010000135.1 GCA_903875675.1 Akkermansiaceae bacterium | reverse complement strand
TGTTTGGCCAGTTGCGTTTGACAAACAATAGTTCATTGAAGTCAACTGCGGGACTGGCAAACGCCAAATCGCGAACCACCCAGCGGGCTCTCAGATAGAGTTGCAACCAGGCCCCGCCCGCAGCAACGTCCTTCGCTTCAGCGGCGATCCCTGCGAGGGCCTTACGTGCCGACTCAGCCACAGGAGAAGCGGCCCCCCGCGACAGATCATCTGCCAGAGCCAAGCCCCTCTGGATCACCCCCTCCAGCGCACCACGCGTGCCCGGCTCCACCCCTCGGGATACTTTTTCCTGCATCAACCAATCGGCCTCGACCCCTTTGCGGGTGTCATCCGGAAGGGGTCCAGCGCTGGCGATAGCAACCGCAAAAGCAGCCATCACGCCAACCGTGCCGATAACCAAGAATCGAAGTGGTGCACGCCATGTCATGGTTAGGATTTCAAGCCATGGGCTAAGCTTTGCCAAGGGTTTTCTTAGATATCTTTTATCGATAGCTCATGCCTCCCGATCGCGCTTTTCAAGCCACACCATCAGGATGGCGAGGTCCGCTGGAGTGATTCCGGGGATTCGTCCGGCTTGACCCATGGTACTCGGGCGGATTTCTGTAAAGCGGACTTGCGCCTCTTTCTTGAGACCGCGGATGGACGCATAATCAAGCGCTTCAGGCAAACGCCTGCCTTCGTGACGGGCCATGCGATCGATTTGGGTCTGTTGACGTCCAAGATGCCCTTCATACTTGAAATTCGTCTCAATGAGGGGCCATAGATTGTCGGAAAACTCGTTGCGGAGTGCCGCAGGCAGCGATGTCCAAGAATTCTCACTGCGCCGCAACCACAGGTCGAGCTTAACCCCTTCATGCGGGGTCTGCCGCACCCAGGGATCGGCCTGCTCCAGAGCAACGAGCTTCTCAGTGGCCCTCCGCAGCCGCTCGCCACCAACGAGACCGACCTCAGCGGCCTTGGGAGTAAGACGCAGGTCGGCATTGTCCTGGCGCAACAACAGACGGTACTCGGCACGACTGGTGAACATGCGGTATGGCTCGGTGCAACCGCGGGTAACCAAATCATCAACCATCACTCCCAGGTACGCCTCATCGCGGCCGAGAATCCATGGCGGCTTGCCAAGCACCTTGAGGGCGGCATTGGCCCCGGCCATCAAGCCCTGTCCTGCGGCCTCCTCATAACCAGAGGTCCCATTGATCTGCCCGGCAAAATATAGCCCACCCACCCGCTTAGTTTCCAAAGTCGATTGAAGTTGGGTTGGCGGACAATAGTCGTACTCAACCGCATAGCCAGGGCGCAGGATTTCGCAATTTTCCAAGCCCCGGATACTGCGCAGGAAAGCAAGCTGGACGGCGTATGGCAAGGAAGTGGAGACGCCGTTCACGTAGTACTCCAGCGTGTGGCGGCCCTCCGGCTCTAGAAATATCTGATGCCGCTCTTTTTCCGCAAACCGCACAACCTTATCCTCAATCGAGGGACAATAACGTGGCCCCACCCCCTCGATCACCCCACAATACAGCGGAGATTGGTCGAGGTTGTTGCGGATGATCTCGTGGGTCGACGGATTGGTGTATGTAATCCAACAAGGCGTTTGTTCCACGTGGAACGTCGGATCACCCCAAGGATTGAGCGTAAACAAGTCGTCCGGACCGCGCTCCAGTGTGTCAGCCATGAAACTGAAGTGGGGCACCGGGCTGTCCCCATCCTGCCGCTCGCAACGGCTCAAATCCAATGAGCGGCCGTTAAGGCGGCATGGCGTGCCGGTCTTGAAACGCTGAACTTCGAAACCCAGCCGTCGAAGGGCATCGGAAACGCTCGAACTGGCATCCCCCATCCGGCCGCCGCTCTCGCTGCGCAGGCCAACGTGCATCAGACCGCGCATGAACGTGCCGGCACTCAGAATGACCGATCGCCCAACAAGCTCCATGCCCAACGTCGTGCTCACTCCTGCCATGCAATCGTCGACCACAAGCAAATCCGCCACATTCGCCTGATGCAGGTCGATGCCCGGGGTCTCCTCCAGCAGGCGCTTGAGGCGAAACTGATATGCCTTCTTGTCGCACTGCGCCCGGGGTGCGCGGACTGACGGCCCCTTGGACGCATTCAGCATCCGCCATTGGATGGCCGTGGCATCGGTGTTCAGACCCATCACCCCGCCCAGTGCGTCGATCTCGCGCACCAAATGGCCCTTGGCAAGGCCACCAATCGCCGGATTGCAGGACATTTGGCCAATCGTGTCGAGATTCTGTGTGAGCAATGCCACCTCACAGCCAAGGCGGGCGGCAGCCAAAGCGGACTCCACCCCGGCATGGCCAGCACCAATCACAATCACATCGTAAGCTTTCGGGTATCTAAACATCGGTCGAACGGCAGCCTAGCACCCGCTCACCCCCACTCAAGCACCGATAACGGGTGTTCCACGTGGAACAATCAAAAACAGGCGGCGTCCCGTCCCCTTCCGCCCATAAGATGCACCAGGCAAGCCGCCGTGTGGGTTTGCCTGGCCCGGCACGCACCCCCATCGTCCCATAATCGCGGGTTGCCGCCTCCCCTTGAGAAAGCCCCTGCTCCTCGATAATTATCTTGTCTCGTTTGAAATTTCCTTTGGCACAACGAGGGAAAGCCGTCATATTCCCCGCCATGCACCGCTCCCTCCCGACCCTCCTTCTCATCGGCCTGCTCATCCTATTCCGGACCCTTGCTGCTTCAATGCCCGAGGCCATGCCCAATTTTCAACCCGTCGCAGCCCTGTTTTTCAGCGCTGCGCTGGTGGCCGGAGGCTGGCGTGGATTTCTTATCCCATCGGTCGCTTGGATCATCAGTTACCCATTGCCGATCTTTTTCCAAGGCGGACCGGTGAGTGACCCACTCATCTTCGGCAGCACCCTGCTCGCCTTTGGGATCACTTTTTTGATCGGCAAGTCGCTGAGCACGCGTTCGATGCCAACGCTACTGATCGGCTCGCTTACGGCCGCCCTCAGTTTCCACCTCATCACCAACGGTGCGGCTTGGCTGTTTGATCCGCGCTACGCCAAAACACTCGCCGGCCTTGTGCAGTCGCTGTGGACCGGTGCGCCCGGTGCCCCTCTTCCTTCCTGGGTATTCCTGCGTAACTTCGCCGCCGCCAATCTCCTGTTCACTTGGATTGTGCTGAGCGCCCGCATTTGCTTGCCGCAACTTGCCATCGCCTCCCCTGTCTCCTCCACCCCGGCCCATTGAGACTGTCTCCCTTCATCGCCTCATGTCCAGCGTCCCTCCACCCGCCCTCGATTTCGCCACCTCGGCTATCAACCAAAGCCTCTCAAGCTCACAAAAAATCGGCCTTTTCACCTTGATGGTGCGCATCCGCCGTTTCGAGCAAGCCGCTCTCAAGTATTATAACGCCGGCAAAATGGGCGGCTTCCTGCACCTCTACATCGGTCAAGAAGCTGTCGCAGTCGGCACCATTTCCCTGGCAGGCCCCAATGATCACTTCATCACAGCCTACCGTGATCACGGCCATGCATTGGCCGTCGGTATGGGAATGAACGAATGCATGGCGGAAATGTTCGGCAAGCAATCCGGCTGTTCCAAAGGCAAAGGCGGCTCAATGCACTTCTTCGCACCCGACAAAAATTTCTGGGGGGGGCACGGCATCGTCGCCGGCCAGACGCCGCTAGGCCTTGGTCTTGCCTTCGGCCTCAAATACCTCGAACGCGAAGGCTGCTGCCTGTGTTACCTTGGCGATGGAGCTGTGAACCAAGGCACCTTCCACGAATCCCTCAACCTCTCAGGATTATTCGAAATACCGGTCGTTTTCGTGATCGAAAACAACGGTTACTCCATGGGCACCTCCCAAGAGCGCTCCTCCGCCTACTCCGGCTGTCTCGCTCAACGCGCCGAAGCTTACGGCATTGAGTGGGACGTCATTGACGGATCAGACGTATATGAAGTCCGGGCCAAAACCCACATCGCCATGGAACGTGCTCGCAAACAGCACAAACCCACCCTGCTCGAAATCGACACCTATCGCTATTACGGCCACAGCGTCGCCGATGCCAACGCAAAAAAATACCGTACCCCTGAGGAAATCGAAAACTACAAACAAAATCACGACCCCATCACCTTGCTGCGCCGCCGTCTCATCACCGACGGCCTGCTCACCGAAGCCAGTGCCGATGCCATTCATTTGGCTGCAGCAGAGGAAGCCGCCGCAGCCGTCAAATTTGCAGATGAATCACCCATTCCAACCCTTGCTGATATCAGCACCGACGTCTATTGGGAAAGCGATCACCAGACCCCGGCCTCAAAGATCGGCCGCCACTTCTTTAACGACTGAACTATTACTAGAATTTTAGTAATTTAACCTCACCCCATTTTCCCGGCAATCATGTCCCGTACTCTTACTTACCGCGCGGCCCTTCGCGAAGGCCTTGATGAAGAACTCGCCCGAGACCCCAACGTGGTTTTATTCGGCGAGGAAGTCGCCCAATACAACGGGGCCTACAAGGTCACCGAAGGTCTATGGAAAAAATGGGGCAGCAAACGTGTTTTTGATACTCCCATATCTGAAGCTGGCTTCATAGGCATGGGTATCGGTGCTTCAATGCTCGGGGTGCGTCCAGTGATGGAATTGATGTTTTGGTCGTTTCATTCGGTGGCTTTTGATCAACTCGTCAACAACGCTGCTTGTGTTCGTTACATGTCCGGCGGGTTGTGCCATTGTCCCATCGTGGTACGGGGACCAGCCAATGGGGGTACCGGTGTTGGGGCGACCCACTCACATATTCCCGAGGCCCTATTTGCGGCTTTTCCTGGTCTCAAAGTCTGTGCTCCGGCCACTCCCGCCGATGCCAAGGGGTTGATTAAGGCCGCTATTCGCGACAACGATCCAGTCTATGTGATGGAAAACACCCTGCTCTACGGCAATTCCGGTGAAGTCCCTGATTTGGAGATTGGCGATCATATCGTGCCCTTGGGTATGGCCGATATCAAACGCCAGGGCACCGATGTGTCCCTCATTGCCCATGGCCGCTCTGTGATTCAATGTCTGGCGGCAGCAGAAATTCTCCAAGCCGAACACGGCATTCATTGCGAAGTGCTCGACCTCCGTTCAATCCGCCCTTTGGATCAAGACGCCATTCTCAATACCGTGCGTAAAACTCATCGGGTTGTTTTAGTCGATGAATCCAAGCCTTTTGGTGGCGTATCCGCGATGGTTGGCATGCTCATTCAAGAACATGCATTTGATTCGCTCGATGCCCCAATTAAGCGTGTTTGTTCCATTGATGCACCGGCAATTTACTCACCACACATCGAACATGAACAACTCCCCAATCCCAAACGAATTGTAGCCAAAGTCCTCACTCTTGCCTGAGTTCGATACGAAAAGAGGCTCGAAATTACCCCTTTTTCATGAAATTCATCCCGGAATCCCTGAATTTTTAATTTATCCGCCTTTTTCATTGCCAAGCCCCACAAGCATTCTACCATCTCCTCGGACATGAAACATTTCGTCACCGCCCTTACCGCTGTCGTAGTTGCCTTTGCCCTTGCCTCCTGTTGCTGCATGTAATCCAATCCTTCTTCAAACCTAATCCATAATCAATC
>CAIQXC010000134.1 GCA_903875675.1 Akkermansiaceae bacterium | reverse complement strand
CCCGGCACGGAGGGTTGCACGCCAGCTTGGTTGGCTCAGTGATGAGAGAAAACGTGTGGGAGAGTTCTCTGACCTCGTCGACGAAAGCGGACAGATCCATATAAGGATGCAGACAGATCTTCCGATGCTTGCGGAATTCTTCGATTTACCTCTCCAACTCTACGCCAACAAACATCCACGATGAACCGCTGCACCATTCAGACTGAAACCCGCGTCTTTTCTCCCGACCACCCGGAATATGGGTTCGGCGTGGTGAAGTTGATCGACGACAATATTCTGGACGACCAGCGCACTTGCCAAGTCGCCTTCGATTGGATCGCAGGCCTTACGCCCGTTTCGGAAGCGGCATTGCGGCCAGCACTTCAATTTGTCTCAGGGGGCTGCATCCCTGCAACCGAATGGGGTGGCCCTGAGGATCTTCAACGCCGCCTGGGTTCAGCATTGTCGATGGCGGAAAACAGTCGGACGGGGAACTTTATCCGCTCATTTGTGACGCCGCTCCCCCATCAAGCATTTCTGCTTGAGAAGATCGTCTCACACAATCGCTTCGGTCATGTGATCGCCGATGAAGTGGGCATGGGAAAAACCATCGAGGCTGGCCTGATCATCGCATCCATGCGCCAACAGGATCCGCGGGCACGAATACTCGTCCTAAGTCCGGCAGGAGTGGTCCTTCAGTGGCAAGATGAAATGGAGGAGCATTTCGGCCTTGATTTCAGCATTGTCGGGCGAGACTTCAATCCAAAGAGCCTTCCGAACTGGAAGAACCACGCGCTGATTCTAGCTTCGTTAGATACGCTCAAGCAGGAACAGCATCAGGAAACGCTCAAGCAGATCCCGCCGTTCGACCTCATCATCTGCGATGAAGCCCATCGCCTCACGGCCAAGCGTGAGTTCATGAGTAACGAACTCTATCGCACCCTGAATTACCGTTTCGTCGAGTGGATGTCCACTGAGAACGTCGTCCAATGGGTCATGAAGGGAGATGGCGCTCCTCGTTCTCCACGATTGTTGCTTCTAACTGGAACTCCTCATCAGGGTGACGATCTTCGCTTCGCATACCTGCTGCAATTGGCTAGGCCGGATCAAATCGATGCGGAGGTTGCCGTCGAAGCAGGAGGTACACTTACCGACCCGGTCATTCTGGAAGAATGCATCACCCGGACAGCCAAGAAACGAGCTGTGGATTGGTCTGGAAAATCCATCTTCATGGGTCACGAATCACGGACGCTCGACATTGAGCTGCAAGAGGACGAGCGCGAAGTTCTAACGGTCCTCACCCGCTATGTGCTTGAAGAGATGCAGTTTGCCAGTGGTGGCAACCCGTTGATCAGGACTCTGGCCATGCATACCTTTCAGAAAATCGCAGCCAGCAGTTGGGCGGCTCTGGAGACCGCCATGCGCAATCGTTTGAACGGGAATTACGGGGATGTGGATCAGTTCTCCGGCGAGGCGTCCATGGGTTCCGAATTCGCGGTGAATTTGGATGAAAAGGAGCAGATGGCCCTCCGTGCGCTCATCGTCAGAATCGAGAAGCTTTCGGCAAACAGTAAATGGGAGCAGTTCGCTGATTTGATCACACCGGGAAATGGTTTCCGCGAAGCCGACGACCGTTTGCTCATTTTCACCCAGTATCGGCGGACGCAAGAATGGCTTGCAGAACGACTCGAAGCACGAGGGGAGAAGGTGGCTCTCATTCATGGTGGGCTAGGGCTCGACGAACGCAAGCGACAGCGGGCGTTTTTCGAATCCGAGGCAACAGTTCTCATTTCCACTGAAGCAGGCAGCGAAGGCGCGAACCTTCATCGGAGATGCCATCTCGAAATTAACTTCGATCTCCCGTGGAATCCCATGCGTCTCCTCCAACGCATTGGCCGCCTTGATCGATATGGGCAGAAGCACAAGGTCAAGGTGGTAAATCTCCGCGCCCCCATGACCTGGGACAGTGAGATCTCCGCCCGAATCGCCATGAGGTTGGATAGCGTGCAGGCAAGCATGGGCCAAGTGGCGGATGAGGACTACAAGACGATGATTCTAGGAGAAGTCCATGAGGCGGTCAACGTGCCCGAAGTCATGCGCAAATCGAACTGGGGCCAAGATAGCGGCGCCCTAGATACGGCAGTCGATGAAGCCGTCCAAAAGATCCTGTCCCGCAAGTCCGCGTTGGATCAGCTTTTCAGAGAATCCATGGGCATGCCCGAGGACTTTGGGAAGTCAGCCCCGGCACTCCATGCGGATGATTTCCGCCAAGCCTTCGCGTGGGCAGCGTCAGGGCAGGACGTGCTGCTCAGGGAAACCCGAACATCCGACAATCGGTTCCTGAAAGGGGTTTACCATTTCACGCTTCCTCAGGCCTTCCGCGGCGGCTTCAGACCGAGCCGAGAGGTGTATCTCGTATTCGATAGAGAAGTTTTCGCAGATGTCCGAGGCGAGGTTCTTGGAATCGCGAAGGGGCAGGAGATTAAACCCAGCCTGGCGGGATTTGGCGATCCAGTGACCGACTGGTTCTTCCGCAGCGGACTTCAGGCCCGCGAGAATCGCACGGCATTCGCGCTACAACCCCTGGCGGAGCAGCCCAGCGATGAGGTCTGGTGGATTTCCTACGCTTCCCGATGGAAACAACCCGCCCAATGGTCGGGCCCCGACGCATTCTTCACTTTCGCTCTGGGCTCAACGGGTGAAGTAATCCGACAAGTTCCGACGGAGGAGGTTTTCGGGACTCTCCGAAACGCCAGGGGAGCCCCTTCCACTTCAGAATCACTACCCTCATTGGAGTCTGCTCAATCGGAAGCCAGAAATGCATTACGCAACACGCTTTCCCCGGGTGTCGATACCCGCAATCTCGCCCTGTTCCCGCTTTCGGTGATTCGGTGGATCGCCTAATTCCTTTTACACACATTCCAACATGCTCCCAGCGGTACTCAGTCACGAACTCATGGAAGGCGTCCGTGCCTTTTTGCGTGCAACGTTTCCGCCATCGACTCCCACGTTCAAGGATGCGTTTGACGCGATTTTGAATGGTGTCGGTCGCGACAAATTGTTCCAAGGACCTTACTTGCGGGTGGGGGCGAGGCCTCAAATCAAGGCGCGCATTATCCTTGCAAATCGAAGATGCCTCTTTTAAAATACAAGGATGATCGAGCGAGCCATCCAAAGAGATCTTGAACAAGCGCTAGCCCGGCAAGCTGCGGTAGCGTTAATCGGGCCGCGGCAGGTGGGCAAGACCACGCTGGCCCACACGGTAGCTGCGGGGCGACCGAGCCTGTATCTGGATTTGGAGAATTCCATCGACCGTGCCAAGCTGGCGGAGCCGCAAATGTTTTTGGGCCGGCATGAGGATAAGTTGGTGATTCTGGACGAGATCCACCGGGCACCCGAACTATTTTCCACCTTGCGGGGCATCATTGATAAGGGCCGTCGGGAAGGACGCCGCACGGGGAGGTTTCTGCTGCTGGGTTCCGCTGCCATCGAACTGATGCGCCAGAGCGAAACACTGGCCGGTAGGATTGCCTATGTTGACATGGGACCGCTGCATGTGCTCGAAACCGGCCCGGGATCAATGGACGAACTCTGGTTGCGGGGCGGTTTCCCGGACAGTTTTCTGGCGACCGATGACGCACAGAGTCTGGCCCTGAGGCGGGACTTCGTCCGCACCTACCTGGAGCGGGATGTTCCGATGTTCGGCCCGCGGATCCCGGCGGAAACCCTGGAGCGGCTGTGGACGATGCTCGCCCACTCCCAAGGCGGCCTGCTCAACGCGGCCAAACTGGCCTCTGGCATCGGGGTGAGCGCGCCAACGGTTACCAGCTACCTCGGACTGCTGGTTGACCTGCTGCTGGTCCGGCGTCTGCCGCCGTATCACAGGAATGTCGGAAAGCGTCTCGTTAAATCGCCCAAGACCTATGTCCGGGACAGCGGTTTGCTGCACGCCCTGCTCGGCATCGGGGATCTCGATGCGTTGTTTGGACACCCGGTCATCGGCGCGAGTTGGGAGGGCTTTGTGATTGAGAACCTGCTTGCTGTTTGCCCGCCCGGCACCAAGGCGGGTTTCTATCGCACGGCGGCCGGAGCGGAGATTGATCTGGTGCTTGAACTCGGAGTCCGCCGCGGCGTGTGGGCTATCGAGATCAAGCGGAGCGCGTCGCCCGGTCTCCAAAAAGGCAACCATCATGCCCTGGCCGACATCGCACCCCGCCGGTCATTCTACGTTCACGGCGGCAGTGATCGTTTCCCCATGACCCCCACCACGGAGGCCATCAGCCTGCCCGAACTTGCCGCCGAACTCGCCGCCCTCGGGTAACATCCATCTTCGCTTCATCCTTCAGCCTTCAACTTTCATCCTTCCCAAGTGCTCCCTTCAGTCCTCAGTCACGAACTCATGGAAGGCGTCCGCGCCTTTTTGCGGGCAACGTTTCCGCCATCGACTCCCACTTTCAAGGATGCGTTTGACGCGATTTTGAATGGTGTCGGCCGCGACAAATTGTTCCAGGGACCTTACTTGAGAGTCGGGCTGCCATTTCAACCCGGGCGGGCGGGCAAGGATTACTTTCCGCGCCTTCAAACTGTCTATCCTCCCTATCGCCATCAGGAACAGGCGTGGGCACGGATGCGGACCGAGAACCCGCTGTCCACGTTGGTGGCAACCGGCACCGGATCCGGAAAGACCGAGTGCTTTCTCTATCCGATCCTTGACCACATTCTAGCGAATCCAGCGCAGCGCGGCATCAAGGCGATCCTGCTTTATCCGATGAACGCGCTGGCCGGTGACCAAGCCAGGCGTTTTGCGAAACTGGTTCACAACAATCCCGCCTGCTTCGGGAAGGTGCGGATCGGCCTGTATGTGGGAGGCAAAGGCGACAAGTCGAAGCAGATGACCGAAGACGGAGTGATCACTTGTCGACAGGAGATGCAGAAATCCCCGCCGGACATCCTGATGACCAACTACAAGATGCTCGACTACCTGCTGATCCGGCAGGACGACCGGGCCTTGTGGGGAGAGAACTCGCCGGACACCCTCCGGTACCTTGTTGTCGATGAAATCCATACTTTCGATGGAGCTCAAGGAACCGACCTAGCATGCCTGATCCGCCGGGTGAAGGCACGACTCAAGACTCCGCCGAATCATCTTTGTGCGGTTGGCACTTCGGCGACGCTTGGCGGCGAGGGCAGCGCCGATTCGATGATCGACTTCGCGAAGCTGATCTTCGGGGAGGATTTCAATGGCGCGGCTGTGATTCAGGAGAGCCGGAAGTCTGCCAGGGAGCACATCGAAGACACCGACAATCTGGAAATCCGCTGTTTCGAACCTCCTGGACCCGAACATCGCGAAGCCTTACAGCCGGGTAGCTATCAGAACATTGACGACTATATCGCCGGCCAGGCGAAGCTCTGGTTTAGCCACGATCTGGACATCGTTAGCCTGTCCGGCCGTGTGACTCTCGGGCGTGAGCTCAGAGGTCACAATTTTCTCCGCACCTTTCTCCAACATTTCGAGAAACGGCGTGTTCAGGATGGGATCGAGGAGATGGTCAAAACCCAGGTCATCCATGAGGAAGTCCTGCTCTCCGATCTGGCCGCACGCCGCCCCGCCTGGGACGCCGAACAACACCGTCTGGTTCTTAACAGTTTCATCTCGCTGTGTGCCCACGCTCGCAGCGCACCGCACCCAGAAGCCTACTTTCTGCAACTCCGTTCGGAACTCTGGATGCGGGAACTGTCCCGGATGGTGGCCTCGGTTCATCCAACACCCCAAATCCGCTTCTCAATGGATCTGCCGAAGGATCACCCGCAGCAGCATCTTGCCGCGATGCACTGCCGTGATTGTGGCGTCATGGGCTGGGGCGGCGTGCAGAAGGCCAACGAAGACACTCTCAAGCCCGAACTCGATCTTTTCTACAGCGCTTTCTTCGCAAAGAATCCCGACCCCCGCCTACGCTTCGTGTTTCCGGTCGATAGCGGTTACATTTCAGGAAGACTGGAGGACGACTACTTCTGCGGTTCCTGCCTCAGCCTCTTCGGAAGCAAGGACGGCACCTGCCAGTCATGTGGGACTAAGAAGTTTGATCCCCTGTCACCGACGGATGCCTGCACATTCAGGGTTGAAAGCCAGCACCGCACGATCCAACGCCAGAATGTTCGCGTGGCGGACAAGTCATGCCCGTTCTGTGAGAGCTCCACAGGATTGACCATCGTCGGGTCCAGAGCCGCAAGCCTAACAAGCGTGGGTTTGAGTCAGCTTTTTGGTTCACCGTTCAATGATGACAAGAAGGCGATGGCTTTTTCGGACTCCGTGCAGGATGCCAGCCATCGTGCGGGGTTTTTCTCGGCACGCACCTATCAGATCGTCGTCCGCACCGCCCTTCGCCAGGTGTTGGAGAAACTGGGCGGCGAGGTTTCACTCGACGAACTTTCGGATCGCTTTCCCGCGCACTGGCTTGCCAAACTCGGGCAGAATGACTTTGCCGGCACCTTCATCCCGCCGCAAATCGAGTGGATGCAGGAATTCGATGACTTCAAGGCAAGCCACAAACTGCCCCACGACTCACGCTTGCCATCTCGCGTGGTGGACCGCTTGAAATGGGAAGTGATACGTGAATTCGGCATGCAATGCCGAATCGGCCGGACACTGGAAAAGAGCTCCGCCGCCGCCACACATCCTGCTCAAGAGCCGTTCGCCCGTGCCGTGGCATCGATTCTTGCAGATTTGCATGACATCAGCGCCGCCTTCTCCAGCATCGTAGAAACCGATGTGAGTCGCCTCGTGGCAGGATTGTGTGAGCGCCTCCGCACGAATGGCGGGATTCATCATCCATTCCTTGATTCCTACGTCGCAAAGCGGGGCGACGAGTATCTCTTCAATCAGCACAATGGTGAGGCGCTGCCCAAGCTCCCTCGCCCGGGAACCGGCAATCGACCAATGTTCTTCGCGAGTTTCAGGGAAAGAGAATCCTTCGAACGTTTGATCAACCCCGGCGGCAGTCCTTCCTGGATGGAACACTGGGTTCGCAAGTGGCTGTCATCGATCATCGGCGACCGTTCCAAGGATCTGGACATGAGCCCCATTATCGAGCGCGTTGTAAAGGCAATCACTGACTCCGGGCTGTGGCTTCGGCATGAAATCGCGAAAAATGCCGGTGAATACGCTTGGTCGCTCAATCCGGTCAACCTGCTGGTGTCACGCGAGGTGTCCAATCACGCCTGTCAGACCTGCGGACACCAGGTGACAAGCAGTGCGGTTGCCGGTGAGTGGTGGAACGCAGTTCCATGCCTGCGTCACAAGTGCCTGGGGCATTACCTGCCATCATCCGCATCGGACACCTCCTTCTTCGGCGATCTCTATCGCCGCGGCGATGTTGTCCGCATGAGGGCAGCGGAACACACAGGCATGCTCGACCGGCCCACCCGTGAGCGGCTTGAGAAGGAGTTCATGCGGAAAGAGCCGCTTTCCACCGACGTCAATCTGCTTTCCTGCACACCCACTATGGAGATGGGTGTCGATGTCGGAGATCTTTCAACCGTGTTGCTGTGCTCTGTGCCTCCCGAGCAGGCCAACTACCTGCAACGGGTGGGGCGTGGCGGACGCCGCGACGGCAACAGTCTAGCGCTTACCGTAGCAACCAGCGACGCCCATGATTTGAGCTACTATGAGGCCCCCTTGAAAATGCTCGCCGGGGATGTCCGCATGCCGGCCATCTTCCTGAAAGCTCCGGCAGTGCTCGAACGCCAGTTCACCGCCTATTGCATTGACCGGTGGATCGAAAGCAGTTCTTCCGCACGGATTCCTGAAAAGATGGAAGTGCTCTATATCCAGCTTTCTCAGGAAACGGAAAAGGAGCAATTGAGTGGAGCATTCCCCCACGCGCTCTATCAGTTTATTGAATTGAACCTTACCTTGTTGGTCGAAGGTTTCGTGGCGATGTTTGACATGGACGAACTGGATGAGGAAAGCATCGAATATCTCAGGGTCTTCATCCAAGGAGACAATAACGAGCAGGGCTCGATTTCGTATAAGATCAACAGCGCTCTCGCCGCGTCCCACAAGGATCGAGAGTCCTTGATAAACCGCCGCAACACAATTACCAAGGCAATTGCGATTAACGAAAAGAAGCGGCCACGTGACGAAAAACTCGACATGGATTTGATGCAGATGAAGGCGGAACGCAAAGGCCTGCGCTCGTTGATCGATGACATCAATGCAAAGCCCACACTCAATTTCCTAACCGACGAAGGACTCATTCCCAACTATGCGTTCCCGGAAGAAGGAGTGACGCTTCGCAGCATCATCCTGAGAAAGCCTGAGGCAGATGATGAGGGAGGCAAGACCCGCAAGCAGGAGTTCGAGCACGTTCGCCCGGCCGAAGCCGCCATCACCGAACTGGCACCCGGCAACTCCTTTTATGTCGAAGGCCGCAAGCTGACCATCGATCAGGTTTCCATCGACAAGGACGATTACGAATCATGGCATTTTTGCCGGTCATGCTCGCACCTTGAACCCGTAACAACAGCCTCGGAGCAATACTCCGAATGCCCCCGTTGCCATTGCCAGGCATGGCGTGACACCTCTCTCAAACAGCAGATGCTGAAGATGCGGCAGGTGTTTGTCACAGCATGGGACAAAAAAGTCCGCAACCTCGACCAGAAGGACAACCGAGATCCAACCACATTCCACAAACAGACTTCCATCGACTACGAACGGGACGCCATACGCAAGAGCTACAGCCTGCGGGCGGAGGGCGCGACATTCGCCTTTGATTTCATCGACCAGATCACTTTGCGGGAAATGAATTTCGGCGAAGACCGGGTGGACTCGAATGTGATCCAAATCGGCGGCAAGAGCCTTCATGGCATCGGGTTCCAGGTTTGCGGTTCCTGCGGCAAGATTCAGTCGCGGCAGGTAAAAGCTGAGCGTCGGCACGACATTTCCTGCAAGAACTATGGCAAGGATATGGAAGGTCAGTCGTTTGAAAACACCTTCCTGCTTTACCGTGAACTCAAATCCGAAGCGATCCGACTGCTCATTCCATCGCTCAATCAGGACGAGGGGAGGGATACCCAATCATTCGTAGCCGCCATTCACCTGGGGTTGAAGTCGGTGTTCGGCGGTCACCTCAACCACTTGAAACTCTCCGTCCAACAACTGCCCATCAGTGGCAGCAACATGCGTTCCCAGCATGTCTTCATTTATGACAGCGTGCCCGGCGGTACCGGCTACCTGAAGGATCTGACTCGCAACGAACATACGTTCATGCGCGTTCTCGAAAAAGCCAGGGATGCCTTGACAGGATGTGCCTGCGTAAAAGACCCGACACTCGACGGCTGCTACCAATGCATCAAGGCCTATCGGTTTCGCTTTGTTCACAACCAGATCTCATGGAGCACGGCGCTACGCCAAATCGAAATCATCCTGGCTAATCGGGAGGCCATTGAGGAACGCAGTCCGGACGACGCCCTGATCAATCCGCTTCTGGAGAGCGAACTTGAGCGTCGTTTCATCGAATCACTTCGGCAGACTGATGGCTTTCATCTGAACCCGGAGGTGGTGGATGGACGTCCCGGCTATCTTCTAAAAATCGGCAACGCGGCATGGAAAGTCATTCCGCAGGTAGAACTAGGGCCGAAACAGGGCATCGCGCTCGCCTCCCGGCCGGACTTCATTTTAAAACCACTGCGACCCAGCAAAGGACTGCCCATCGCCGTGTTCCTGGACGGCTTCGCCTACCATGCTGATACCGCCCTCGATAACAACCGCATCGCCTCGGATCTCGCAAAACGGAATGCCATCCGCATGTCCGGCGGCTATCTTGTCTGGTCGCTGACCTGGGCGGATCTCAAGGGGCAGTTGCCGCCAACCGCAACCATGCTGGCCGCTAACAGTGCAAACATCGCTCCACTGTTGAAGACACTCGCTCCCGAACTCGCACACATACCGCTCTTTAATCAGCCCGATTGGAATAGTTGGCAACTCTTCCTCGCCCACTTGAGCCACATGGCGAAAAGCGAGGAACCCGAACCGATCCGCCAATGGCAGGCTGCCGCCAGCATCGTGGCATGTAATTCGGTCACTCGGACACATACCGGTGAAGCTGAACTTCAATCCGCCCTGGAGCGGCTTCTTCTGGGGAAATCCCCCGCTCCCGAGACCATTTCGACACCCACATTCGCCGCCAGCACATCAGATAACGGAATCTTCCGGCTTCTGGCAGCGGTGCCTGTGGCATCGTTGCAAATGAAATGTTTTGACGCGGCACTCAGCGCCCTCTGGTTCGACGACGCTGGAGACAAACCTCCTGCCGAGTTCCAACAGGAATGGCAGGAACTACTGAGGATGAACAATTTCCTCCAGTTCACTCCTCGTTTCATATCCCTAACACGCCACATGGTGGAGAAGGGGCTCGTTTCAAATTCCATCGCCTGGTTGATGGAAGGGGAATCAGATTCCAACGTGCCAGAATCCGATTCCGAGCTCACCGACAAGCAGAGAGAGGAACTCGAAATGCTCGATCCTTTACTCCAGCCGGTTCTTGTGCCGCTGTTGAGAAGCGGATCCATCCCCTGGCCGGAAATTGGATATGAAGCCACCGATGAACAAGGTCGTTGCGGCACGTCCATGATTGAGGTGGCCTGGCCTCTTCAAAAGATCGGCATCGCGCTGCCAGCCAATGACACCAAGGATTTCGAGAAAGACGGTTGGACCATTGTTCCTCTTGAAAATCTCGATGCCGCCGCAATCGAAGCACTCTTCAACCCACAAGCCTGAATCTTATGAATGCCATTAAACCTGCCGTTTCTATCGGTGACTCGTTCCTTAAGTCGATGTTCGCATTGCCGGATCACATCATGAAGAAGGCGCGGGAAACGATTACCAAATTCCAGCATGATCCGACCTCACCCGGATTGAATTACGAAAAGATCCAGGGCGCAAAAGACCAGCGGCTCCGCTCAATCCGTGTCGATCAGGACTACCGTGGAATTGTCCTGAAATCCGAAAAGGGGGATGCCTATATCCTTTTGTGGGTGGACAAACACGACGATGCTTACGCTTGGGCGCGGAAACGAAGCTCCAGCGTTCACCCGCTCTCGGGTGCCATTCAGATCATTGAGGTCCAGGAAGCGGATTCGGCCCCAATGGGGAGCCCGGCTGAGATGCCGAGTGCAACTGAAGAGAAACCCGATGTTTTTTCATCGTTCAGCGACGCGGATCTTCGGCAGCTCGGCACAACGGACGAGATGATTCCCCTGATTCGCTCGATCAAAGATGAGCCTGCATTGGAAAGCCTCCAGAGGAGGTTTACATCACAAGTCTATGAAGCTCTCTTCATGCTGGCATGTGGCGAAAGCTTTAACTCCGTGCTTGAGGAAATGGGGATCGAGACCGGCAAGCAATACGCCACAGACGATTTCAAAACGGCACTCGCTCTGGATTCCAACAAGCAGCACTTTGCCGCCATCACCGACGACGCCGAGCTGGAGGCCATCCTCAACGAGCCATTGGCGTTCTGGCGCGTCTATCTTCACCCCAGTCAGCGGAAGCTCGTGCAGGCCCAATTCAACGGACCGGCCCGCGTTCTTGGTGGGGCCGGCACCGGCAAGACCGTTGTCGCAATGCACCGGGCAAAGTTCCTGGCCTCCCAATGCGCGGAGAACGAGCGAATCCTTTTCACCACCTTCACCAAGTCGCTGATCCACGACATCAAGAAGAACCTCCAGAAGATCTGTTCCTACGATGAGATCAAGAAAATCGAAGTCCTTCATTTGGACAAATGGGCGGAAAATTTTCTACGCAGCAAGAACTACAAGCACCAGATTGCTTACGATGACCGCCACTCGCAGCGGAAGAAGCTTTGGAGTCAAGCAGTGGGAGCAGCACAAACGGGAGAGTTCTCAGTCGATTCCCTCAGGGAAGAATGGGATAAAGTGATCCAATATCATGACGTTGCGGATTTTGCCCAATATGCCGCGCTGCCCCGGCCTGGTCGCCAAGGCAGACTCAGCCGAATCCAACGCAAGGCGATCTGGCCGGTCTTCGAGGAATACCGCACACTGCTCAACGAAAATCAGATCTGGGAACCCGCAGACATGTTCCGCGCCGCCCGTTCCATCCTCACGGCAAGTGACCTCAACGCTGGCTTCAAGCACATCATCGTTGATGAAATCCAGGACTTTCATCCCCAGGCGTTTCGACTTCTTCGTGCAATGATCCCAGCCGACCAGTTTCCTCGCAACGACCTCTTCCTCGTGGGCGATGGGCACCAAAACATTTACGGCCACCACATCATTCTCGGCCAACTCGGCATCGACATCCGCGGCCGCGGAAGGCGTCTCAAGCTCAATTACCGCACGCCTGAGGAAACCCGCCGCTGGGCGGTTTCGATTCTTCAGAATCAGGATATCAACGACCTCGACGGCGGCAAGGACAGCAACAAGGGCTACCACTCCAGCATGTCGGGGCCGGAACCCAGTTTTGAGAAATGCGGATCCTTTGACGATGAGGTGCAGCACATTGCCGCATGGTATCGCCGGATTAGGGATGCCAACGACGGACATGTGGCCTGCGTCGCAGTCAGATCCAACGACGAACGCGAGCAATACGCGAAAGCCCTCGCCCAACAGGGCTGCCAAGTCCACGAGATCACCGGCGATTCCATGGACATCGACGACACCGCACCACTCCGCCTCGCCACCATGCACCGTATCAAGGGGCTTGAGTTCGATCACGTCTGCCTGGCCGACTGCGACCCAGAGCACTTGGCATCGCTGCCAGCCGAACGTCAATCCACCGAACGCTGCCTTCTCCATGTTGCTGCAACCAGAACAAAGAACTCTCTACTGGTGATTCGCCGGAAATAGGGATGATAGACGACTATGGAATGAGCCATGACGATTTGAGCCACCGTGAGCACATCGATCTTGAAGAAGTTGGCTTTCATGGCAGATTGGCGGTGCCGGTTGCTTGGTGGCGTTTCGGACGTCGAGTTCTTGGTGCAGGCAAGGAACAGCCAACGCACCGGTCTTCGGTGAGGAGCAGAAGATCGTCGCATTGTTGCATGACGGGGTCGAGGACACGGACTGGACTTTCGATCATCTCACGGCCGAGGGTTCAGCGAATCCGTTATAGTGGCACTCCGCCTGCTGACGCACACCGATGGCTCTCCGTATGAAGATTATATCGAGCGGCTTGCCTCAAACCCATTGGCAAGAGCCGTGAAGAATGCGGACCTGGCCGACAACATGGATTTCAAGCGGATCCCGGAGTCGACTGAAAACGACTTCGCCAGACTCCAGGCGTATCACCGGGCATGGTGGCGCTTGGCTGTCGAAAAATAACGCCCCCGTCATTCCGGCGAATCACCGAGGCCGGGTATTTCGGAGGCGTCAGACAAGTCGCGGTTGATGACGTCGCGGGTGAGCGTGCCGAGTATCGCGGTGAGGGCACACTGCCCTTCGAGGGAAGGTTTGAATGCGTCGTTAGCTTTTATTCAACTTATGGAGCGGGTTAAAACTTGGCGAATGCGGTCTGGATTCGGGGACGTCCGGCAGCCCCTGGAGAAAGATGGCACCGGAATTGTGTCCGCAGTATCCTTCGAAGATCAGCTCGCTCCAATAGCGCGACTTCGGCCCGAATTTGAGAAACTGGCGGAGGCGTTGCTCCATCCCGACTTCACCGCTGCGGATATCGTTGCGAGCAAACAAGGCCAGCCACTCGGACTGCCCCGGAGCACGCAGCACATAGGGGGTGCTCATGCCGACCCAGTGCGGGAAATTCAATGGCGGCGGCACGGCACGGACCCACCACAATTCGCCTTTATTGCCAGCGTATCCTGAGTCGCCAAAAAACGAAATCTCGTTGTCGGTCACCAGTTCGCGCAGGCTGATGCAGCCGTTCTTTAGCCCGCAGTGCTCATAAATCCCCATTCTTGAGTCAGCCAACGTCTTTGCCAGCGCCAGGTAATCGGCCCCAAAACCCAAAAGGCCCCCGATCTCGGCAAAGATCCTGGCCATGGTTTCGCCGTCTTCGCTGATCCGCAGGTCACACTGCGTCCACATCGCGAAGTGGGATCCGGTGACAGGGCTCGTGGGCGGAAAGCTTGGCATGTAGTCGTCGTCGAGCTTTTCAAGCCGTTTCCTGAAAGTCCGCAGTTCCGGCAGTTGCAGGAGCAACTCGGCGAACAGCGACACCATCTGCTGCACGCTGACATAGAGCGCAAACACAGGATCCCTGCCGCCTTCCACCAATTCCTCGGGCGTCGAGAGCCCTGCCTCATTCTTTTCCACCTCGCGCTTGATTTCCGCCAGCATCTCAAAGGGCAGGATTTTCTGGGCCTTGGCGGCAATCAGCTGCGCCCTGACCTTGGCGGTGAGCGAGACTTTGGACTTGGAGGGCTTGTTGCCGCCACTTTTTTTACTAGCCATGATTTGAATTCTTCTGCGTGGTTTAAAGTTTGAGTTAGGGATTTCGCTAGTCAAAGAAACCCGGTGGAAAAGGACTTTCAGAAGCCGTGAAGTGAAATTTTCCGGGTCCGCATGTGTGATTCAGAGTGGCTAGGATTTGGGCCACGTCATCATCCGGGCCAGCCACGAAATAGGGCATGCCATCGGAGCCTCCGAGTGGAATTTCCTGTTGGCACCCGGATGCGACCTCCAGGGATCCCAATGCACCCAACGTCTTTTGAACCGGCGGTGGCACTTTGAACCCCAATTGCTTGGCGTATTGCAACGATTCTAGGATGATTTTCACGGCGAGCGGATAATCGGTGGGAATCATCGGATGCTGCCCCATCATCAGCGAGCGGAACTCGGATTCATACTCGGCCCGGGTCCGAAACTGGGTAACAAACGCGCCCTTCGGACCGAGGCACCCCAAATCCACAAGAAACACACAACACACAACTCCCCCGAAAGGAGGTTCCTTAGAAATGAGGATATGCGTCAATTGCGCTGTGTTTTGCCACCATGCCGATATCAGGCACTCGAACACGGGCCATGCCGTGGCCGCTCCGAATTCGAGTTTCCTCTCTTGGAAGATGGATGCCGATTGACGACCCGGCTGTTTTCGTGGTCCTTTGCTAGGTCTTTTCATGGGTTATCGGAGTGCGCTTTTACTTGATGCAGCCCAATCACTCAGCCCGCCATATCCTTGAGCTTCTTGAGCGGCCGGACCTTCACGGCGGCAGACGCGGGCTTGGCCTTGAACGTCACCTCCTCCTTGGTGAATGGATTGATGCCTTTGCGCGCCTTGGTCGCGGGTTTGCGCACGGTGCTGATCTTGAGCAGGCCGGGGAGGACGAACTCACCGGCAGCATTTTTAATCAAGTGCGCTTCGATGATCTCGCCCAGGCTGTCGAGGACGGTGCCAACCTGCTTGCGGCTGAGGTCGGTGGAGGCGGCTATTGCGTCGAGGATCTGGGTCTTGGAATACTTGTCTTTGATGGATGCTTGCTTGGTGGCCATGCGGGGAGGTCACAGGAACGGCGGTGGAATGTCAAGGCGATCAATCCCGACAGCAATTTCTCGGCAGTTGGCTTGCAGGCAGGGGTGTGTCAGATTCTCGCCTCACTCGCCCGGCACAAGGAATGAAACTCGGTGGATCGCTCGTCTTGTTTCCCTTCATCCTGTAGTTCGGTTTAGCACGATTCTCGTGGGGGCGGCAAATGGGAAGGGCAATGCACGGTCACGAAGCAGGTCGTGGTGATGACATCGCCGCAGACATGCCAAGCATCCTGCCAAGGAAGCGGGACAAGGCGATGCGCATGCCGCCTATCGCAACCTCACCTTGTCCGCGATCCGGTATTCGTGGCCGACAAACACGGT
>CAIQXC010000133.1 GCA_903875675.1 Akkermansiaceae bacterium | reverse complement strand
GCAACGACTCCCTGCGAAGTCCGCGTCCGCCCACGATGCAACAAAGGTGTGGTGGGTGCCAGCATCATTTATACTCTCACTGACAACGATTGGCACTTCGTCGGTGACGATGGCACCGGTGCAGGTATCACTATGCCGTCCGATGACTGGCTCGACTTGCGGCTTTACGGCCCCTCGGATCGCGATGTTTATGTCGATGACGCCAAAGTCCTTGTGGACTATTCCGCCATCACCGGCACGGTTGTGCTCAGCGATGCCACTGATCCCACCGGCACCACGATCACGCTCAAGGACGCCAGTGATGTCGTGCTCGGTTCCACTGTCATTGACAACCCGGGCGGCACGTATTCGATCCCAGTCGCCACTGGAACCTATAGCGTGACGGCCTCCAGGACCGGCTATTTTTCCAATTTGACCAGTGGTATAACGATGGAAATATCGGACGTTGCCGCTCCGGCCATCACGCTTGCTGCCAAGACGTCCTACACGATCACCGCATCCGCTGGAGACAACGGAACCATCAGTCCGTCCGGCTCTCTACCTGTGTATGAAGGCGATTCCCAACTTTTTACTTTCACACCTGCTATCGGTTATCTGGCCGATCAAGTGACGATTGACGGCGTCCCGGAGACTGCGAGCCCGGCCGGCTACACATTCAGCGACATAACTTCCTCTCACTCCATTGCCATCACCTTCACGGTGGATCCGTTCGTTCGCTTCAACTTCGATACCACGCTGCAAGGTTGGGCCAACCTCGGCGGCGGAACGGACACATTCATCTCAAGAACCGGTGGCGATATGGGAGCCGGGCAGACGACGCCCAACTTTGCTGGCATCGACAACTGGGACAATCGCGACGCATGCACCAGCACACTGTGGCTGCGGTCTCCTTCGTTTGCGGTTGAGCCCGCCTCGGGCGACCTGACATTCTATCTGGCTGGCGGAAGCGGTGCCGGCATCGGCGCGCTGCCGACTAACGACTCAATGGTGCCATTGGGTGCCACGGGTTCCAGTGGCGGCGGATTCATGGGCGTGGCCTTGCGCGATGACGTGACCGGGAATTTTGTGCTGAAGGCTTCAAGAACCGGAGCCGGAGCCGTCTGGGAGCAATTCAGTTTCACAGCGGCGGCGTTGGCTGCGGTCATCGTTCCAGGTCGCGGATACACCTTGGATTTTATCGACACCTATGTCAACGGCTGGGGCTGGATCGCCTTGGACACCGTCTCTATCCCCGGAGCCCTTATTCCGCCAACCTACACTTCTGTTAGTGGCACCGTGACCAATAGCGGACTTGGCATTGCGGGTGCGATTGTGACCGCATCTTATCCGGGAGGTTTTGTCTCCAGTCCGGCTTCCGGCTCCGATGGCAGTTATACCATAACAAACGTCCCGGTTGGGAAGGTGATCACTTTGTCGGTGTCAGCATTGGCAAAGGTGCCCACATATATTCCGGCACCGTTTACTGCAGCGGACACCAACCCGATCAACGGCGTGGACATCACGGTTGCCAGTACCTACAACATTACGGGTTATGTCTATGGCCCGGACGGCGTGACCGGGCTCGCTGGAGCTCATGTGAGCGCCAAGACCGGCGCGTCAATCGCGGCCGGTCCGGTGACCACCTCGGGTGTCGGGGCCTACACGCTCGTGGTTGGCCCGGGCACTTACGAAATCGCAGCGTCCGCTACCGGGTACCTGAGCGGTTCCCTAGCAGGTGTCGTCGTGTTCGATGCGGATGTGTCGGGCCAGACCATCACCCTGAACCAGATTCCGCCTTCCACGCGTTATGAGGCTGAAAACGCCGCGCTGACCGGCTGTAGCATCAACACCGATGCCAATGCCTCAAATGGCGCGAGGGTCGCCGCGAATGGGTCCGGTGGCAACTCGGGACAGGTGACCTTCACCGTCAATGTGCCCACCACCGGCGGCTACACCTTGGATATGGGCTATTATCAGCCTTGGGATGGCAATCGGGATACCGTGCTGACCGTGAACGGTTCCTCAGCGGGAACGATACCCGCCCCGAATGTTTCTGCGCCAAACTATGGTAAATCCTCGACAATCGTCGCTCTGAAGGCAGGGGAGAATACCATCATCTTGTCCAATGGCACCGGCTGGGGCCCGCATTGGGACTATATCGACGTTACTGATGCGCCCACGGGTGCCGCCTACCTCATCACCTCATCCGTGGCCGGGGGCAACGGCACGATCAGCCCGCTCGGTGAAGTGGTGGTTGCCGTAGGAGGCAACCTGACGTTCACCTTCACTCCGGATTCTGCCATGTATGCTCCCGATCAAGTGACGATCGATGGCGGCATTCCAGAAACCGCAGGTGCCAGCTATACCTTCACCAATGTGCAGTGGGATCATAACATTTCTGTCACGTTCAAGGATAATCCAAGCTACGATCCGACCCTTCTGTTCTCGATGACGGTTGATTCTCTAACGGGTCTGACCCCTGGCAATGCCACCGGCAGCCGCGCAACTGTCTATCCGGCTGGCGGCACGATGGTGGCGCTGAGCACGCCGAAGGTCATCGACGTCGATGGCCTGAACTGGGAGCAAAACACCTATAGCTCTACCGATGGTTACCGCTTCGTGGCACCCGGTGTGCCGAATGGCGCATACTCCGCCGCGATTCCAGCCACTGGTGTCAGTGTGGTTGCGGTTGTGCAGCCGACATACATCGGTGTGGTCGGTGAGGCCCGCGGCGAAATCGTGGACTTGTTCTACAGCGAACTGTTCCTAGCCGTCAGCCACAGTCCCGGCAACGAAGGGGAAGTCATTGTC
>CAIQXC010000132.1 GCA_903875675.1 Akkermansiaceae bacterium | reverse complement strand
GCCTTTCTGATAGGTGTTTTCAATTTGTGATCCGTTGAGCCAGGTGTTCCAAGAATCCCAGGTCCCCATCCAATGCGGATTGGCAAAGTCTCGGCTGATAGATCGGGGATCGAATCCCGCCGCGTCCGCTCCGCGCCCT
Organism: Akkermansiaceae bacterium; assembly: GCA_903875675.1. Lineage (GTDB taxonomy): Bacteria > Verrucomicrobiota > Verrucomicrobiia > Verrucomicrobiales > Akkermansiaceae > Luteolibacter. Next base: position 5,248 of record CAIQXC010000132.1, on the reverse strand, counting down.
TTGGCGTCATTCGCCAATATCGCGGCACTGGCCGTGATCCGGCGATCCGGTCCGCATTCCCCCTGCAATTCGCCAATCGCCAGCACCAGAGCCATTCTGGCGTTGGCCCTGGCGACGGCCATGGCTTGCCCGTGGCTGGTCGAACGCAGTGCGGTACTCGATAATGCGAGCAAGCCGACGGCCAATATGAGAAGCAGTACCAGCAGGGAAAGTGTGAGCACCAAGGCAAACCCGTATTTCTGGCAACGCAATGCGCGTGCCAAGGCCCGATGATTCGTTTTCCCAATCACGCCATGCTTGCCGAAGGCTCGGCCGACTTGATCTGTTAGCATAACATTCATACTGACAGGGGTTCAGGAATCTTTCTTCATGGCATGGTGACTTTGGCTCGAAGGAATCCTTTGCCAGCCAGTCCGCTGGAGCCTTCCAGACTGAAGCTTCGGTATTCGTAGCCGGTGCCGACAGCGGGCAAACCCGTGGTGACAGGGGAGGGGAGTACGATGACCTTTACCGGGTAGCTGTTCAAAGTGGTGCTGCCTTCGACGATGTAGGTGATGCCGTCCCAGGATGCCGTTGGTGAGGGGGCCCCGCTGAAGGTGGGCGTGTGAATTCGAACTGCGATGGTTAGTATCAGCTTCCGGCCGGTTCCGCTGTCCGCCGTGAGTTCAAACAACTTGCCATGGTCCATGCCGTTGAGCGGGTCGCCGTTGAAGGCAAATTCGTAGAGGTTGGTGCAACCGTCGTTGTCGGGGTCTTGGCCGGGGGCGTTGTTTTCTGCGGTGAGTTTACCGTTGGCCCATGCTGCGTAGGGGTTGGCTAACGACACTGTGCCGTTGGCGTGAACCACAAGCGGCACGGTTATGTCTGCGGACCCGCTGGAAATAACCGGTGCCAGATCGTTGATGACGATGCCGTGGCTCGCGTCTGCCGACAGCCCGGTCACTTGAACGGATGTTGCGAAATCCGCAGGCCACGGACTGGTTAATGCGGCGAGTTGGCTGGACAGATCGATGTGCAACACGGAACCTATCCATGAGACGTTGGTGCACCAAAGGCCGTTTACTCCTACGCCCGACAGCTTGCCGGCATCGACGTAACAGCCGTTCATCAACCGGTCGGCGTTGGCCAAGCCGGTGAAGATGGCAGAACACTCGCCCCACGATGGATGGCTGCGGATGGCGGATTGGTTGTGGCCCTCGTGATTGATATTTTCAGGTCCCAGGCCGGTCCCGTAGAGATTGGGATGGGCATAGATGCCATTGGTGACGTGCAAAGGATGGTTGATCAACACGGCACCGGAGCGAGCGGCGGCGACTCCACGTTCCAACAAATCCTTGCGTCCCAACGTCTGTCCGTACCAAAGAAAAGACTTCACGGTCTCGCACTGGCGGGCATCCAGGGATGTGGCGGTATCGACGTTGTCCGCCGTAAATCCGCCAAACGGAAAGGCGGTGTAAACATATTGATGATGCCAACAAGCCTGCGAAAAGGACAGGTAATCCACGACTTGTTCGCCGGTTGTTAGGTATTGGTTTTCGCCAGTAACCCGATACATGGCGGCAAATCCTTCGGCCGCCCAGATGGTGGAGAGGTTTCCCTTCACCGCGAGTCCCTGAGTCGGGTCGGTGGTGAAGGTCAGCGGATTCTGACCGTCGGAGAAATACGGTTCCAGATCCATCCAGAGGTGTTGTGGGACCACGTTTTGAGTGAGATAATCCGCGATTTTTCTCGCCCCGGTTAGATAGGCCGACGTGTGAGTTACGGAATACATTTCAGCCAGAAACCACAGGCTGGCGGCCGATTGGGCGTTGATTGGAAATGGGTCGTTAGCAACCATGGCCGGCGTAAAGTAGGAAGGAATCCGCCCGTTGGCGTCGATGGTTGCGGCCAGCCACCCGGCGTAGGGCGTCAGATAGGTGATGATGCGGCTGTCCTGCTCGCATTGTTTGTAATACTCGATCATGTGGGCCGCTGTCTTGCTCATGGCCGGTACGTCATAGGTGTCGTTGTTTTTGGAAAACAGACTGTGGGCACTGGAGCTGACGCAGCCGCGCAGCCATTGTTGCGACTGGGCCAGATAGGTGAGGCAGAAGAGGCCGTTGTCGTTTCTCGGTGATTGAAGTGTTAGATTGATGATGTTTCTCGCCCGAGTCGTCATGTCCGGCAGGCCGAGTTTTTGTCCCCAGTAATACATGCCGCTGGCATCGCGCACCGGGTTCCAGAACTCGAAATTCCACAGCGCGTCACCGAATCCCAGAACCCCCAGCGGTGCGACCATGCCGCAGACCGGTTGGTTGTTCATCGTGAAATCGAGAAAGACCCCATGGTCCGGGTAGCCGGGCACGGGTGCCTGCACGCCCGGCGGCATCGGCTGGGACACAACCCCATACACCAGTTTCACATATTCCTCGAAGGGCAGGGCCAGATGAGCCCGGGATTGGAACAACGGCTCACCATACTTTTGCCACAGGTGACGGCTGACTTTTTGATAGCCCAAGTTCGAGGGTTCCTGAGCCCCGAGGAGCAGGTCGAAGCCGTAGGTGATCGTGTTAGATCCGAGGGCTCGGATCATCGATGAGTCGTTCACCCGCTGATAGTGCATGTGGTGACTGACGATGAAATCCATCATGCCGTAGGAAAAAACCGGCTTGTTGGTTAGGCCCGAGGTGACGTTGAGATCCAGCGCGGTGGGCATCGAGAATTTGTCCACCTCGGTGGGGATATCATAGATCGTGACTGGCACGTTCTGGGTCCGGCGTGCATCGGGCGAGAGGATCTTGTCGTTATTGATGCTGTCCAAGTCCGGCACCATCGCGACGAAAAGTCCGCCGTCCTGCAAGACCACTGCCGGCGAGTGGAAGGCGATGTCCCCGATGACCTGGTTGGCGGCGGGTGTGTTTCCCCAGCGCGTCTCGTCCTTCTTCACGGTGGGCGAGTGAACGAAGCCGGGTGCTCCGTCGTGATTGAACAGATAGGATGACATGCAATAGTCCAGCGAGTTCGCAGGCAGCGCGGCGACGGTTTTCACATGGAAATAGCGCTCGCCTACATCAAGTTCCATCGTCTCGGTGATTTGCGCACCTTGGTGGTTGCCGGTCACCTGAATGACCACACGGGTCGGGGTGGTCAGCGCGATGGAGTATTGGCTCGCCGTCATTTCATGGACCCGGTAACGCTTGGTGTCCACGGCGGAATTGAAAAGCGGGTTGCCGCCAGGATGGGTCGTGAAATCCGGCACAAACGAGGAACAGACCTGTTGCCACTGCGCCGCCGCATCGATCGCTGAAAACGTCTTCGTGAGGGTCCCGTTCAAACGCGTTAGATCCAGGCTGACCAACCCGTTGTTCACATGAAGCGACTGCCCGTCGTCCCGCACCACGAGATTGCTAGATAGCGGCGTCACCTGGACATGATAGGTGCTCGAGGAACCATCGTGGCCGGTCACGACATAATCCTGAGGCGTGGTGAAGTCCCGGTTGCTGGCGGAAACCGGGTCGGCGGTGGCTAGCGGGGACAGCGTGAAGGTAGGGGCGAGATTCGCTAACCCGGTGCCGTCCGGCACACAGATCGCAATGTTGGTTCCGGTGATCGTCGCAGCACCCAAAGAACCGAACGTGAACGTGAGGATGGCGCTGGTTGAGGCGGGCGGGGTTACCGTTAGCCGCGCATGGTCAATGCCGCCACGGGTTGCCTGGCCCGCGCCAGCAGGCTTCGCCTTCAGCCAGATCCACAACGGCAATCCGTTATCAGCCGACTGTGCGGTGTAACTGAATTTGAAAGCATCGGCAATAACGATGCCTGCTGCCACGCTGTCCACCGTCTGTGAGGCATAGGTTGTCGCCGGAGTTGCGCTGCCCTCGTTGACGAATCTTGCCGTCGCACCCCAGGTAAGGCCGACTCCTGCGCCGCCGAAAGCATCGGCGGCAAATGTATAGGTTTCGCCACTGACCATCGTGCCCAGATGTTGCTCGATCAAGCCGACATTGGCCGGATTCAGGTCTCCAACATCATTGACCAATCGCAAAACGCGAGAGCCGTTAGCGGTGGCAGCGGTTCCTTCCTGGCCCGCTGGCATGCTGGATGCCTGGATATTGAGGCCCGAGAAGTGGGTCCAGCCACTTGCTTCGTAGAGCCCGCCCAATGCACTGCTATAAAGCGCTCCAGTGCTTTCAAAACTGCCGTTGGTCAATGCCACCGAGGCATCGGCACCCGTGCTTCCGCAGAGCAAAGCCGCAAGGCAGCGAACGATAAGATGCTTGGCTGGGGCTTTCATGGGTAGGTGCTCATTTGATTCGATGTCCAGCGAGGCTGCGCCTCAGACCCAAGACGCAAGACTTGAAGACCCAAGAGCAGAAAACTTGACCTGACGACAGGAACTTTGGCTTTTCAAGGACTCCAGACTGATTCTTCCACTTCAATTCGCAATCTAACAAGTTCTGGGTCGCCGACTTTTAATCGGCGACCCAGCAGGCCCGGCAACTCAGGAACCTATCACGCGTCCCGTGCGGATGTTGGGTTCATCTTCAGGGGGCCAAATCGGCCATCAGGCGGAAAAAGGGGGGGGCGGCATGTAGGTGGCGGGTATGGTGACGCTGACCCTGTCGTACTCGGCCGTGCTGCCGCCACCTGGCGCGACAGCGATAGAGATGCTGCCGTCGCTGGTGGCGCCTTCGCTGGTGCCGACCGTGAAGCCGACCCAGCCGCTAAGATCGTCACCGTACTGCACGACCAACGGAGCGCTCGCCGCCGAGGAGGCCAAGCGATCGAAGGTCAGGACCAGCGCGCCGCTTCCATCCCGGCTGACGGCGGGCAGCTTGAGCCGGTTGGCGGCCGGATCGCCTAGCGCGCCGGCACCGAGGATCCAAGCCATGCCGTTTTGGATGCCGTCCTTGTTCGGGTCGGCATGGAAGGCCGGATCCAGCTCGGAGCCGGGACCGGCGGTGAGGCCTTGGGTGGTCGCCCATGAGGCGTAGCCGCCGCCGGTGACGGTGAGCGTGCCGACGCCGCTGAAATGCGTGTCGTCGATGAGGGTCGCTCCCGAACCGGTGGCCCCGTAGATGCCGGCCGGCATCACGGTGGCACCGATGATGAGGTTGGCGACGGTGTCCGAGACGTTGCCGAAGTTGAGGTCCAGCTTGGCAGTGCTTGCGATGGTCACGGTGGAGGCATCGGCCAGACAGGCGTGCGTGATGGAGAGCGTGCCCGCGTTCACCGTCGTCGTGCCGGTGTAGGTGTTCGCACCAGCAAG
>CAIQXC010000131.1 GCA_903875675.1 Akkermansiaceae bacterium | reverse complement strand
GCCCTCAAGCATGACATGGAAATCTGGCATTGGGCCAACTGCAAAGTCGATTACGCCGTCGGCACGTTTTGGTACGCCCGCCCCGGCGCATCTCACAACCGCCCACCCCAGCCCACCGAAGCTGCCGTTGCCCTTCACGAACTCTCTGGGGTCCGCCGCATCACCGGTGCCATCGAATGCGAGAGCCTAACGGTCACTGCCAGCTCGCCCGACCTCAAGATCGGCGAACAAAGCGGCGGCCTGACCGACGGCAGCTGGAGCGGTGAAAAGCAGGTATTCGTCCAAAGCACCAAGGTCGGAGACTTCATCGAGTTTGCCATTCCGGTGGCCGACGACAAGCCACACCAACTCATCCTGCATGCAACTCGCAGTTATGATTACGGCGTGCTGCGTTTCACACTCAACGGCCAAGCCAAAGGCAAGGAAGTGGACTTCTTTCATGCCGACCCGAGCTTGGCGGATCCCGTCGATCTGGGCAGTTTCCGGGCCAAGGACGGCAAACTGCTGTTGCGAGCCGAGGTGATCGGCAGCAACCAGGCCTCACGCGACCCGCGCTTCTACTTCGGGTTGGATTGCTTCGAACTCCGCTAACGAGCCTTCGGCTCAGACACAAGACACAAGACCGCTTCGCTCCAAGACACAAGACCGCTGCGCTCCAAGATAAGACAAAGAAGAGCCAGCGGACCGCGCATTGCGCTTCTTATTCCTGTCTTCTATCTTCCCCTCTTATGTCTTCTTCCCAATCAGAAAACTTTGACCTAGCGACAACACCTTTGACTTTTCAAGAACTCTAGCAACCCACATCTGAAATATCCATCATCTGCACTAACCACCATGAAAAGATATATGGCAATCTCTCTCACCACCGCCGCCTTGACCGCCTTCGGCTCGGCCAGCGCCGCAATCCCCGGCTTGGTACCGATGCCGATGGAAATGGTGGATTTTTCAGGGCCTGCATTCCAGATCGGCGCATCCCTGCAAATCGGCTTCGACGCCAGTCTGCCCGCCAGCCGAGACGCAGCCCAATTCCTAGCAGACTGCCTCGTGCAAAGCAGTGGCATCAAGTGCACAGTCGCCGCTGGCCAAGCCAACCCAGGCGTGACCCTAACGTCCGGCGACGCCGGGCCTGATCTGGGTGAAGAAGGCTACAACCTAACTGTGTCAGACCATGGCGTGGTTATTGGTGCGGCGGCATCGGCCGGTTTCTTCTATGGGATTCAGACATTGCGCCAATTGTTGCCGCCAGCGGCTAGCTTCGGCGCGCCCCACCCCGCTCCGGCTGGATTCCAATAAACGCCATGGGCGTTATTTACGCCTGACTCCTGCGCTTGAAGTTGATCGCGACGGTGGATCTGGCGATGATGCCTTGGAGGAAGGCGACTTCCTCGGCATCGATGCTGTGGTCCACGCCGTGGAGTTGTTCCTGGGCACGCTGGATGGCGGCCTCAGCTTGGGCAATGTCAATTTCGGCTTCGCCCAGAGCCATGTCGGTGAGAACGATGACACTGGTCTGAGTGATTTCAGCGAAGCCGGAACCGACCGCAAGAGTCACCACCTTACCATCGTGAAGGTACCGCAATTCGCCGGCTTTCAGCCCGGTGACCAACCCGGCATGCTGGGGCAGAACGCCCAATTCACCATCTGCGCCGGGCAAATAGACGTTTTCCACGGAATCCGAGAAAACCATTTTCTCCGGCGTGACAATATCAAGGTGCAGGGACATGAACGGCGGAATTTAAAATGTATATGTTGTAACCTGGAACCCAACTCCTCAATTGCGGGCCACGGAGTCGATGCCACCCTTCATGTAGAAGTTGCCCTCGGGCACGTCATCGAGCTTGCCGTCGAGGATCTCGGCGAAGCCTCTAACTGTATCCTCGATAGACACCAACACACCAGGGACGTTGGTGAAGACTTCCGCCACGTGGAACGGCTGGGTGAGGAAGCGCTGGATTTTTCGGGCGCGGAACACGCTCATCTTGTCATCATCGGACAACTCATCCATGCCGAGAATGGCGATGATATCTTGCAGGTCCTTGTAGCGCTGCAACACTTGCTGGACGCCGCGGGCAACCCGGTAGTGCTCCTCGCCGATGACGGCTGGAGATAGCGCTTTGGATGTGGACGCCAGCGGATCCACCGCCGGGAACAACGCCTGCTCAGCCAACGCTCGCTCCAACACCACCGTGGCATCCAAGTGAGCGAAAGTGTTGGCTGGCGCGGGGTCGGTCAAGTCGTCGGCGGGCACATACACCGCCTGAATCGAGGTAATTGAGCCTTTGTTGGTAGAAGTGATGCGTTCCTGCAAGCCGGCCATTTCTTCTGAGAGCGTCGGCTGATAGCCCACGGCGGAGGGCGTCCGGCCTAGCAATGCCGACACTTCCGAGCCGGCCTGTGAGAAACGGAAGATGTTATCGACAAAGAGCAACACGTCCTGGTTATCTTCATCGCGGAAATGCTCAGCCATCGTTAGAGCGGAAAGGGCGACGCGCAGACGGGCACCGGGTGGCTCATTCATCTGGCCGTAGCACAAGGCCACCTTGGAGCCCTCGGTAAGCACCGGGTTGCCACGCTCATCAAGTTTGGGATGGCCCTTGTCATCGCGCTCGGTGGCGATAACGCCGGACTCGATCATTTCCCAGTAGAGGTCGTTGCCCTCACGGGTACGCTCGCCGACACCAGCAAAAACCGAGAAGCCACCGTGAGCCTTGGCAATATTATTGATGAGCTCCATGATGACCACCGTTTTGCCGACACCTGCACCACCAAACATGCCGCCCTTGCCACCCTTGAGCAGCGGGCAGATCAGGTCGATCACCTTGATGCCGGTAACTAACACTTCGGTGTTAGCTGATTGTTCGATGAGGGCCGGCGCGGGACGATGAATCGGCGAGCGTTTCGAGTCATCGGCGATCGGGCCGTTCTCATCCACCAAATCACCGGTGACGTTGAAAATACGGCCCAGCACCTGCTTGCCAACCGGCACCGCGATGGGCTTGCCTGTGTCGGTTAGAACCATGCCGCGCTTGAGGCCGTCGGTGGTGGACATGGCCACAGCACGCACCCAGCCGTCGCCGAGGTGTTGTTGGACTTCGAGCACCAGCTTGGTGTCCACGCCGTTGAGGACGTACTGGACCTCCAACGCATTGTAAATGGTGGGCAGGCTGCTAGCTTTCGAGAAGTCCGCGTCAATGACGGCTCCGATAATCTGGACGATGGTTCCGGTGTTCATGAAAAGGCGAGTTGGGTGATGGGCGCTGTGGGTGGTGATTGCTAAAAATTGTCAATGTTCGTAGTGAAAGCGGCATTGCATGACATAGACCATGCCCTCTTCAGCTCGATAGACGAAGCGGTGTTCGCGGCCGATTCTCCGGGACCACCAACCGGTGAACTGGTGTTTCATAGGCTCGGGTTTACCTTCCCCAGTGAAAGGATGGCGGGATATTTCCTTGAGTAGTTGATTGAGCTTTTCAAGTGTCTTGCGGTCGGTCTTTTGCCAATATAAGTCGTCTTCCCACGCATGCTCGCAGAAGGTCAGTTTCATTCTTCGATCAATTCGTGTTCCTGATATCCCCGTTTCGTCTGGAAATCCGCCAGGGATTTCATCAACCGGGCGGCGTTGACGGGATTGCTGAGCAGGTACTCGGTATCGTTTCTGGATTGATAGTCTTCGAGTGCGAGAAGAACCAGCGAGCGCCCATCGGCACAGGCGATAACCACCGGGTCATGAGTCAGACAAATCTCGTCCGCCATGCGGGCGAGATCGGTGCAAACTTCTTTTTCGGTGACGGTCTTCATGAAGCAGTGTGGACTTGCGCTATGGAAAATTAAGTGAGGGCTACTCACTCGACCGCTTTCATGGCGGTGGTGATTTCGAGCAATTCGGAGGTGATGGCACCTTGGCGCAGTTTATTGTATTCGAGGGTGAGTTCCTTGATGAACTTGTTGGCGTTGTCGGTGGCTGACTTCATAGCCACCATGCGGGCCGAGTGCTCGGAGGCGCGGGCCTCGAGGTGGCCTTGGAATACCTCGTAGTTGAGATAGAGCGGGAGGATGGCACCTAGCACATCGCCGGCGTTAGGCTCAAACTCAAAGTCGCGGTCCGGGTCGTTTTGGTGAGCGGCCACCGAAAACCCGCCGCCAATCATTTCAAATGCCTGGTCCTCATCCGGGCGGTGGCCTTGGAGGGGCAGCAGGGTGACGACCTTTGGTTCCTGGCGCAGGGTGTTATAGAAGTTGGTGAAGGCAATAGTGACCTTGTCGTAGTTGCGATCCAAGAATTGTTTG
>CAIQXC010000130.1 GCA_903875675.1 Akkermansiaceae bacterium | reverse complement strand
GTCAAACAGTCGGTCGCACGGAACATCCCGATACTCGGTATCTGCAAGGGGCATCAACTACTCGCCGTTCACGCGGGGGGTGCGTTATATCAGGACCTACCCACACAGTTGAAAGGAAAGATTCCAGTGACGCACAGGATACGCAAAGATGGTGCCTCGTCCCCCTGCTATCATGAGCTCAGTCTCAGGAAGGACAGCGTGCTGGCCCGCCTCTTCCAAACCGAGCGGTTTAGAGTGAACTCCTACCACCATCAGGGCGTCAAAACCTGCGGCGACAAGCTCCAAGCCACTGCATGGTCCGACGACGGTCTCATCGAAGGCATGGAATCAGGCAAGATTATTTCGACCCAGTTCCACCCGGAGAAAGAGCGCAAGACCGACCCGGCCTTCAACGCGGTCTTCACATACTTCCTCGGCCTCGCCCGCCCGCCAACCTCTTCTGTATCGGCGCAGGATGGCGGCGACTCACGGAAACTGAGGTAGCGACAAACATTGAAGCTCCCATGCACCTGGCTTCGCTCTTCATGAATTTGCAAGTATTGACCACGGTGATCAACGTGACATCGGGCCTGGCATACGTCCCGCTCGTGAAGGTGCCGGTTTATTCCGCCACCAAGGCGTTCCTGCATTCCTTCACCCTCTCCCTGAGGCATCTTCTCACGCCCCGGGGAGTTGAGGTCATCGCGCTGATCCCGCCTGCACTGAATACAGATCTCGGCGGAAAAGGGCTCCACGATTACGCTCCCGCCGTGAGTGAGTTCATCGACGCCGTCTTTGAACAGTTGAAAGCGCAGAAGACAGAAATCACCTTTGGTTTCAGCGAGGCCATGGTCAATGCCGGGCCTGATGACTTGCGCAAGGCGTTTGACCGGCTGAACGGAAACTGATCTGACGATGACCCCGCAAGTTTACACCATCGAAGAAGGCCGGCTCTATGGCGGCGAATATCCCGGCTCCTGGATGATTGATGAAGCCGAGGCCAGGCTCCGCAGCCTGATCACCCTCGGCGTGCACACCTTCATCGACCTAACCGCTCCTGCTGACAGGATGGAGCCCTATGAAGGATTGCTGTCAGAACTTGAAGGCGAATTCGGCGTCCCTCTCAGGAGAATCTCGTTACCGATCCCTGATATGGGCATCCCCGGCGCGCTCGAAACCATGCGTGAAATCATGAGTACGACCCGCAAATCCATCGAGCAAGCCCCAGCAGTCTATGTTCACTGTTGGGGCGGGATCGGTCGTACCGGCTTGGTGGTCGGTTGCTGGCTCCGAGAGCAGGGCTATGACCCAGATGCGGCGTTGAAACATGTCCAGCACCTCCACTCCAGCCAAATGCCAAAATTCAGAATCCACCCTGAATCGCCCCAAACCAACGAGCAGAGGGATTATGTCCGCCGCTGGGACGTCCAACCCTGAAGCATCTCCCATGTGTCACGCCATCTCGGCCATCCCTCATGCCTGGCCACGTCGGGAACAAATTCAGACATCATGAACAGGGGTGGCTTTTCATGGCGGCGCTTCTTGGGTGTCTCTGCCGCGCAGTCCAGGCTTTCCCGGGCAATCGGTATTCCGCTGAGCCGAAGCGGACGCCAACAGAAGCTCGGCCGGATGCTCATGGGAGGAGGTCGGAGGGGCAGCGGCGGGGGCCGTGCCTGCAGTGGCTGTATGCTGATTATTTTCGTTGTGCTGTGTACCGGTTGGAAGGGATGCAGCGCCATTTTCAGTCCAGCAACAAATTCGCCTGCAACTCGTAGCAGCACCGCCTCCGGCC
>CAIQXC010000129.1 GCA_903875675.1 Akkermansiaceae bacterium | reverse complement strand
ATGATCCCCACCCAAAAACTGCCAAACATAACACCCGCGATGATGCCCAACGCAAAAGTCCAGAGTATCCAATAAGTATTTATCCGTTGTTTCTTGCTCATTTGTATTCTCCTTTCACAACTCCCCAATACTGGCCCCCCCCTGGGGACCGCCTTTCGTTCACTTGTCAAAACTACCGCCCGGGGGCGGCAAGAGCGGTGAGGCATGCATTCCGTGCGGTTTCTGGGCAATCGTTCGCCCGAGCTCACGCCTCAGTCAGCTGGCACGTCTTCCGTTGCAGCGGGCTGGGGTCAGACAAAGATGTTGGCCGTGATGATGAGGATGATTACGATAAGAACAATCAGTGCAGCGCAGCCTAGGCCGCTAGCGCGGTCATTTTTGGCCTTGGCAGTGTGGTTGCCGGGTAATCCGAGATCTTGGCGGAGATGGTTGAGGTCAGGTGTCATGGCAGATGAATGAATTGGGCGGGATCGATGGTATCAGGGATCACGTGAAGATGGGAGTCACGGTGGGCGGGATCGCCGCAGACTGGGCAATCGGAGTTGTGTTGGATAGTAAGCCAAACTCCCTGATAGGCGTACTGCCCCGGAGTATCATGGAAGACTTGTGGGAAGAACCAGTAGTCGGGGGACATGGATAGGCAGAGATAGGAGAACTGGTGGGCCAGAGCATCTTCGGCGAAACGCGATAGAGAGGCCTCCGGCAGCTTGCCAAGCAACAGCGAAAGGGAAAGTTTCACGGTTGCGGAGTCCAGATGATGAATGTCCGCAGCGAGCGCGGTTTCACCGGTCAGACGGCCTGTGCCGTAGTCAAGGCTGCGGGAGCCTTCTCCCTGACTGCCAGTGAGGCCCCGCAGGCCGCCGGTCGAACAACGATAGCAAGGCGTGCGCCCGGGTAAGCATAAAATCACTTCACCGCCCTTGGCACCAGCATAGAGCCCGGCGAAAATCGCTTGAGTACTCGCAATGTAGGCGGTCTGATTCAACAACGACTGGGCCGATGGATCATCGGTTAGGGCCAGCAGGAGGTCGCATGCGCGGGCCCGCCGCAACAGGTCGTCCGCCCCAAGTGACGCGAGAGTGCCGGTATGGAGGTGAAGCCGGAGGTCCGGGCGGATGCGGCGGAGTTGGCGGGCTAGCGCGAGGGTTTTGGGCAGGCCGACATCATCCCAACCATAGGTGGTGCGGGAAAGGTTGGCCGGTTCCACCGTGTTCGGATCAATCAAGGTGAGTTCGCCCACCCCGGCGCGCACCAATTGCTCGGCAATATAGGAACCACCGGAGCCCAGCCCGGCTAGCAGAACGTGTTTTTTGGAAAGCTCGCGGGAAAGCAGACCACCGCTGCGTGCGTGCAGTGCGGTTTCTGGGTCGGCGGCCACCAGCGGGGCAGCACTGTAAAACCTGTGCCAGCCTGCGGCCGCAGCGACATCAGCATCCGTCGTGATGGCGAGACCCGTAGCGGGACCGAACACGCTCCTGAACGGCCCCTGCCCGTGGAAGTGAGCCGCCAGCGCATGTGCCAAGCGTTCCTCCGGTTCCTCTCCGAGGAGCCAATCAAGCTGGAGTTGACGGGTGGTGCCATTTTCAGTGACGAAGGCAAGCGGGGGCATGCCTGGGAAATGGTCGGTAGCCAAGAGCAGCAGTGTGAGGCCGCCAGGGAGATGGAAATCCGCAGCGAGCAGTGGCACCTGGTTCCACACGCGCCGGTCACAGGCGCTCAAACGGGCATCCAGTGCATTTGCCGCAAGTCTAACAGGCTTGGAGAACGACAAGGGCACGGGCGCGTGGAAGGTGTCCTGCTGGACTTTGGTAAGCTGGTTAGCCTCACCGGTACGCACGGTGTCGCCAGTGCGGATGCGACCTTCGCGGTCCACCATAAGCGTAGCTCTGGGTGCCTGGGGATCGGTGTCACCGGAGCGTTGATTGTTGTGAACGAGGGCGCGGATGCTATTGAGGTCAACGGGAGTGGACATGAGTTTGGTTGGTTGGCGGTTGGGGAAGGGGACTTTCGAGGCAGTTCAAGGAGTGGGAGGAGCGAAACTTCCAACGATATTTTCTCAGTCGTTGTAGTTGAATGGGAACTTGTCGAGATTGCCATGGATCATGGCGCTGAAGCCGTTGGCCCAAAGGACCGACTTGGCATAGGCATCGTTGAGTGTGCGGCGGCCAGAGTTCATACCGAGGCCCATGCAAATGCGTCCGTTGGAGAAGATGTGCCCGGTATGAGGGTTGCAAAACCGGCTTTCGATGTACGGATCAATCACCATGACTTGATAGAACGAGCCATCAAAGTAGGCAAACATTCTATAGGTGTCGTAAAACTCGGTCTGGAAAGAATAGAGCCATCCGCGAACTCCCTCGCGGCTCACAATCTCGCGGGTGTTGTGGGGCATCTTCGATTGGGCAATGCGGCGTTCCGCCACGTCCCACCCGGCGTGAAAGGTATCCATTTGAACCGTTGAAAACTGGTTTGCCTCATCGTGCCTGAGCGATTCCCCCGTGCGAAGGCGACCATCGCGCTCAACGACGATGACTGGCTTGGGCGATTGCGGGTCAATGCCGCCTGCTTGTTGATAGCCGAGAACGAGCGAGCGGATCTGATTGAGGTCAACGGAGCGTGGCATGGTATGATTGGGTTGGGAGGTGTAGAGCGGTGTTTACGAGGTGTTACAAGAAGTGCCCGGCATGAAAGTTCCACTGCATGTTGGGTTATTTTTCGGTGGCGGATTTGAGAGTGACGAATGAGGGGTGGTGCCCGGATATTTGAACTGGAAAATTCGGGATAAAACTCGGCTGGACCAGCACTTGACTACTTGGGACAGCCGTCTGATTTATATTATCATAAAATCGTTGCTGACTGCTTTGGATGGGACGTCCAGAGAAATATCGTGAGTGGGACTGTGTGCATTCGTCGGTTTGTCCATGACTCTCCGGGCTGGGGCGCACTCTGGAGCTGGATTTTTGCTGACTGGATAGTGCCGGCCGATCATGCCGGAGAAGCAGACGGCAACTATCAATAGGATGGCCCTCGACCATGGGGTAATCGCCTGCGGCCACGTAGTGAGCCCCTTTGGCCATGGAGTGAGCCTCGTTGCGATGGATTTCCATGAATGAATGGGTGAGCAAATCGGAGTCATGCCGTCATCAGGCGGTTCCGGTGGTATCTCGGAACTGCAACCCAACAATGGCGAGATGGCCGCACGGAACCGCTTGTCGGCAGGCACTGCTAGATCCCATGCCAGCGGCACAGCCGTCCGCTCGCCTGCTGGCGGCACGACCAGTGGTGGCGTGAACGGGTAGCCAGGTGCTGCGGCAAACAACCAAGCACCGCCTTCCGCAATCAACATGTATGCAGCGGCACTCACACCTTCAATGTCGAGCATGAATGAACGTTCCACTTTCGGACGGCCTGGCAGGCTGGCGGCTACGGCCTTGAGGTCACTCCACAAGGTAATCGATGAAATCCGTTCCTTGGACAGTCTGCGGCCCTGCGCAGTGACGGCTTGGGGCACCAGCCAATGGCTGAGCTTGCCGCCAGGCAGCAGCAGTTCATGGGAGTCGAGATCTGATGGGGTGAAGTTGCCAAGCGTAACGATGGGCATCAAGAAATAGGAAAGATGAGGGTTGGTTTGCAGGGCGTTGCAGGCGTTTCGGATATCCGGCTTGGATGGATGGTCCATTGCGCCTGGATGGGAATGGATGATTCCCTTGTATTCGAGGCCACTCTCACGCTCGATCTCCGGGCTGCGCCGACAAATCCCGGCAGAGGGCGTGTAAGTGACGGAGTGGTGCTCCGCTTCCAAATCCGCCACAAAAAGCGTGACCAACTTCTGGCCTCGGGGACCAAACAAAAGCCCGCCCCGCTCCGGCGCATGAGTGGTCAGGGCAGCGGCAATGGCGTCGAGAACTTCATCGAGGATGACGGAGCCGACAGAACGGGATGGTTGGAGATTCATGTGTGGATGGTTGCTTCAACCTATCCCAAGCTGTCACCCGTGAAAAATATCCAAGCTCAAGTGAAATAATTATTTTTCCAAATATTTTTGTGAAGCATTGGAAATTTTCATT
>CAIQXC010000128.1 GCA_903875675.1 Akkermansiaceae bacterium | reverse complement strand
TCACGCGGTGCCTCCCGCGAAGTTCTAATGGGTTAGCTGTCATGTCTGCAACACTCGGTAGTTTCTACTGGCTAGGTTTTGAAACATCAGGTCATTCACCTGATAAGAAGCGCCTTGCTTTGCTCGGCGCACAACGTCAAGCGCTGGCACCCCCCACCAGCGGGGCTGAACGTCGAGACTGGGTTGGGGTTGAAAATACGGGTGATCATTTCTGAGTAGGGGCTGGTGGGGGTTGCACAGACGCGCCTTGTTCTGCTCTCTTCTTCTTCCGGATGACTTCTGTAAGCAACGCAACTTTCTCATCATATTCGTGGGTGTCTTCTCGATTCGGATACTCACTCGAATATTGCGTCGCGTAGTCGAGAGCTGCCTTACCATTGACATCTTTCAGAAGCGGATCGGCGCCATTATCCAGTAATAGTTTAACCGTCCGGGCCTCAACATTGCCTGCAATACACGCAACAATCAGCGGAGTGCTGCCATCGAATCGGTGCTGTTGATTCACATTGATACCCCGTTTAATTAGAAGACTGCCTACATCAAAGTGAAGAATTCCTTCTTGGAGAGCGTTCTCGCCACCGCTCCCAATCCGACCAATATCGTAACCACTTTCTAAAAAGCGTTCCACCGTTTCAACCTTACCGTTTCGAACTGCGTTCCGAAAATCGGAATCCGTAATCGATGTTACATGGACATCCGATTTCTTCTCGCATCCCAAAATGGTCAAATACAGAGTGACTAGAAGTAGGTGTCGCATTTTTGCAGAACGTATAGGTGTGGCACGCGCCTTTGCAGGTGCTGTAGATGTGTGAGAGAGCGGCTCAAGAGCGTTGCCCCCACCGTCTTGTTCGTCTTCTATTTGTATCCTGAGGCGCAGGCCCATGGGCGACGAGGAAAGTTGATTGCTGTAGGATTCATTGTCGTGGATCATGGAAGCCGATGCCGATCTAAGGCTCGCCTGGATGTCTTAAGGTATCAAATATGGGTGATGTTGTCACGGAAATAATGGATCCGCCGTTACCAACTTGTCCCCGGCCGAAGATCGGCTCAGAGTAATAAAATGTATTTTACACGGGCTCATCCGATCTGCGCGTTAGGTAAATAATCATTGCTGATAAGAGGAAGATTACAGCCAGTGCGCCAAACGCAAACAGGCCTATCGTTGCCGCAATATTCATGGGGTCCAATGCCTCGCCGAGAACCGCATCTTTGCTATGGACGTGAAAGTGACGCACATAGGCGATGCGAGCGTAGGCAATACCAGCCACCAAGATGGAGCCGAATGCTAAGTTGAGCGCCACTTTCATTGTATTTTGTATAGACGAACAGTGTAATTAGTACCGGCTAGAAAGTGGCTCAAAATCAGGGGAGTGTCGAGTCTAATAGTTGGATTGATGTATAAGAGACTGGAAACCAATGGCTTGTGTGTTTGTAGCCGATGGTTTATGACTTGGATAGCCTAATGAAATGTGGAGCATTTCGGGGCATTTGGCTTTCGGGTTATTCCGGCTAATGAGGGGTGATTATCACCGATGGTTGAAGACTTCTCCTGCTGTAGGATTTCCCGAAATCCATCCTTTCCATTTTTCAGGAAGACCATCTCGCGAAAAGCCGCCAAGGCGCAAAGGAAGATGAGCATGAATTGAGGGAAGCCTCCTTTGCGGCTTTGCGCCTTTGCGCGAGGCAATCTTCTCTTCAATTCAAAATTTAATATTTCTTTTTTCTCTTCATCGACCCATTCAAAATCCAAAATTCGTAATTTTCCTATCCGGCGATGAAACCCCGCTTTCATGCCTGCCAGGCCGAAAGTATGCTGGCACGGGCGGACACTGAAGGGAGGTTGCCATGAAATCGAAATGCCTGCGCCGGTTGTCCAGCCATGTCTTATTGGGCGAGGCTTTTAGAGGCTGAAGGTTGATGGCAGTCAGGCCAGCGGCAGCCGGAAGGTGAAGGTGCTGCCTCGCCCGGGATCTGAGACCACGGTGATGGTTCCTTGCATGGCCTCGGCAAGCCGCTTTGAAAGGGCGAGTCCCAAGCCCGTGCCTTCAAAGGGACGGCGGTAGGATGAGTCTGCCTGCACGAAGGGCTTGAAGAGGAGCGCGAGTGTTTCCGGGGGGATTCCGAGCCCGGTGTCCTTGACGGCGAAATTCATAAATTGCCGCTCACCTTCGTTGGCTGCGGAGACCCGTATGACCACCGAGCCTTGAGCCGTGAACTTGACGGCATTGTGAAGCAAAAGGGTGAGGATTTGGCGGATTCGCCGCGCATCGCCGGTGATGTGCGTCGGCGCGTCGGGAGCTGTTTCGCAGCGAAACCCGAGGCCCTTTTTCAATGCGAATTCCCGGATGGCCCCGCAGCAGGTTTCCAGGAAGTCGCTGAGGAGGATCTGCTCGGAATCGAACAGGTTGCTCTCATGATCCTTATCGATGCAGGAAAAATCCAAGATATTACTGACCATGCCCAAGAGGTGTTCGCCGTTGTCATGGATGATCTGCAAAAGCTCCTGCTGGTTATTGTCGAGATTCGTTAGTTTGAGAACCTCTGCTACGCCTAGAATTCCGTTGAGGGGGGTGCGCAATTCATGGTTCATGACCGAGAGAAACTCGATTCTCGCCCGGATGCCTTCCTCCGCTTTGATGGCGAGTTGCTGGGCATTTTGAAGGCTGCGCCTGAGCTCTTCCTCGATGCGCATGCGGTCTGAGATGTCTAGAACGAACACGGTCAATCCGGTGACCGTGCCCTGATGATCCACGATCGGACTGTAGCGGTCTTCGTAAAACGCGCGATTCTCTTCGTCGCCGT
Organism: Akkermansiaceae bacterium; assembly: GCA_903875675.1. Classification (GTDB taxonomy): domain Bacteria; phylum Verrucomicrobiota; class Verrucomicrobiia; order Verrucomicrobiales; family Akkermansiaceae; genus Luteolibacter. Next base: position 2,561 of record CAIQXC010000128.1, on the reverse strand, counting down.
ATTCCTCGACGAGCATCAGCCATTCCCCCGCCAGAGCGCGGTCAAAATTGCGCTTCGCCCTGTCGCGTTGGTCGGGGTCGCCGATGACATCGAGCATGTTCATCCCGGTTTGGATGTCCACATTCCAGATTTTTTTGATAGTTTCCTTGTGGGCACTGGTGAATTGCAGATAGCGATAGGAGGGGTCGAGGGCGAAGATCACGACGCTCTGCGGGCTCTCGAGGATGGACTTGAGGAGGGCGGACATTTCGGACGCGGAACTCTGGCGTACGACATCTAGCCTCCCAATGAGAGCCCTTGCCCGCTCGCCCCGGAAGAAGCCAACGATCAACACGAGCGCCAGCAGGAAAAGAAGTCCGACAAGGAGGCCGAAAAGCTCCGCCCGCTCGTGGGTTTCTGTCAGAATTTTCCAAATATCCATCTGGGTGGTGAGCAACGGGGTCATACAGGGAAAGGTGGGTTGGCCATTCAGCATCAACGTGAATATGCTCGGAGCGGATCATGCGGGTCGGATCTGCCGTGGCAAGAAGTTTCTAGCCGCCGGCAGCGATTGTTCATTTTGCGCAATGGATTGGTGATCTTGCGAATGCCAACAATCGAAGCTTTCCGCGGCGGGGGTGATCATGGCATTTCTCGTCTGAGACGCTTCCGCATTTATTTTTTCATTATGATGGCTCCCCGTGGCAGCCCGTCAAATCAACAGCCCCAAAGCCCCGATCATGCAACCTCCGTCCAAGTCCATCATTTATCCGTTGACCGTTCTCAGCTGCTTATCCATTCACATGGCGAGTGCGGCAGAGGTCCAGCCCAAGGCCGAGCTTAAAGTACGGGCGTTCAGCCTGAGTGACGTCAAGCTTCTCGACGGGCCTTTCAAGCACGCCGAGGACATGAACGGGAAATACCTGCTGAGCCTCGAGCCCGACCGCTTGCTCCACACGTTTCGTTTGACCGCATCCATTCCCACCACCGCCAAGCCCTACGGCGGTTGGGAAGCGCCCGAATGCGAACTGCGCGGCCATGCCGTCGGGCATTACCTCTCGGGTTGTGCGCTGGCCTATCAAAGCAGTGGCGATGAGAATTTCAAGCGGCAAGCGGCGCAGGTGGTTGCCGGCATGGCCGAGTGCCAGGCGAAGTTTCCCAGTGGCTATCTCAGTGCCTATCCGGAGGAGCTCATCGACCGGGTGGTGGCCTGCAAGGGCGTCTGGGCACCTTGGTACACGTTGCATAAAATCTATGCCGGCCTGCTCGATCAGTACCAACTTTGCGGGAATCAGCAGGCGCTGGATGTATTGGAGAAGGCGATTGGCTGGGTGGCGACCCGCATGGGCCAATTGAGCGACCCGCAGATGCAGGCGATGCTCAATTGTGAGCATGGCGGCATGAATGAGATTTTGGCCAACCTCTATGGTGTGACTGGCAATCCGAAATACCTGCAACTCGCCATCCGCTTCAATCATCACTCGGTGCTCGATCCGGCAATCCAAGGTGAGGACAAGCTCACCGGCCTGCATGCCAACACTCAGTTTCCGAAATTCATTGGGATGGCCATTGAATATGAATTCACGGCGGATCCATCGTATCGCAAAGGCTGCGAGTTTTTCTGGAACGTGGTGACGCGGGAGCGCTCCTACGTCATTGGAGGCAACAGTGACGGCGAAGGGTTCTCGCCCAAGGAGCACCTCTCAAAATATATCGGTCCCAGCCCAACCGAAACCTGCAACACCTACAACATGCTCAAACTCACCCGCCATCTCCTCGAATGGGAGCCCAAGGCCGAGTACGCCGATTTCTATGAGCGAGCCCTCTATAACCACATTCTCCCCCAGCAAAATCCGGACAATGGAATGGTCCTCTACTACATGCCGCTGCGCCCCGGATCTGAACGCCCAAGCCGCTTCGGCACCCCCGATAACTCATTCTGGTGTTGCACCGGCACCGGCATGGAAAGCCAATCGAAGTATGGCGATTCCATCTATTTCCACAGTGAGCGGGACTTGTATGTGAATCTGTTCATGGCCAGCGAACTGGCGTGGAAGGACAAGGGCATCAAGGTGCTGCAAACCACCCGTTATCCCGACGAGCAGGCGACGACCCTCAAAATCACCGCCGACAAGCCCGTCGCCATGGCCATCCACCTGCGCTACCCGTCCTGGGCCACCCATGAATTCACCGTCAAAGTCAACGGTCAGCCCCAGCAAATCACCACCCGGCCCGGCAGTTTCATTCGTCTTGAGCGCACCTGGTCCACCGGCGACACCATCGAACTGGCCATGCCCTTCAGTCTGCGCTTCGAAGCGTTCCGCGACGATCCGAACAAGGCTGCCGTCCTCTACGGCCCGCTGGTGCTGTGTGCCCGGTCCACCAAGGACAATCCGGTCTCGGTCATCCGCGGCGAGATGGCCCGGGTGCTCGCCGAATTGAAGCCGGTGGTAGGCAAGCCTAACACGTTCCTGGCGCCGGCGGCGGTCTTCCGGACCTCGTTCGACACTGCATCAGGCGACACGACATTCGTGCCGTTTTACCAGCAGTACCAGGAACCATACACCGTGTACTGGGAGATC
>CAIQXC010000127.1 GCA_903875675.1 Akkermansiaceae bacterium | reverse complement strand
GCCTCGAGGCATTTCACCGTGTGCGGCGAGTGCCAGAAATCCGGCGTCGCGATCACTGCGGCATCCAGACCCTTTTCGTTAGCCAGCAAGTCGTCGATGTTCTCATAATCTTTCGGCGTGTGCTTTTGCAGCGCTCGAACGTGACCCGCAGCGGCCTTGCGGTTGTATTCCCAGATATCACACACCGCTTGGAAGTGCAGACCGGGAATGTTCTTCATCGACTCCCATAGCACCTGGCCCTGTTTGCCATGGCCGATGAGCGCGACGTTGAGTTTGTTAGATGGACTACTGGCGCTGGCTGCACTCAGGAGGCCCGGGGTGCCGAGCACCAGGCCCGCGCCTGCGCCGGCGGCGGTTTTCGCGAGAAAATCGCGGCGGTTAATCATAGAAGGAGGAGTTTCCATATAAGGTTCAGGGCTGTGGAATTACCATTTTTTCAGCAAGCAGAAGCTGTTGTATTTGGCGAGCATCAGCGCCATGACGATCAAGATCATGTGGATGCCAAGCCAAGAGATGCCGTCGTCTTGCTTGATAAGAATGAGGCCCCAAGTGAGGCTGATGTACAACAGGCCCAACAAGAACAGCGAGGTGCGGCTGGCAATGCCAAAGAGAATCGTGAAGCCGAGCACCAGCAAGGCCGGCCCGAGGACCAAGTTATACATATTGAGCATCACCGGCTCTGCCATGAACTTCTCCCATGCGGCGGGCGCGTCGGCGAGCTTTTCCCCGTTAATTTTGCCGCCTATCGACTTGTATAAGTTCTTGAGCCCGTCTTCAATCGGGCCGGGCAAGCGCATCAGCGGCTCGGTGGCAAACTTCTTGAAGAGCCCTTCCGGCACACCGTGATAGTGACTGAGCGCATATTCCTTGATGTTGGTGGCTGCCGTAAGCCCATGGACATTCGGCTTGCCGTCAATCATGATGGGTTGGTCGGATCCCACGGTGCCAACGTATTTCTCAAGCCCGGTTTGAATGGCTCGCACAGCAAGCCAAATGCGCAGCAAAAGCGCGGCGTAGAAATACCCGAGATGAGTTAAAGGGCAGGACTTGCAGCATTCCGTGGAATCGGTGGATTTACAGCATTCAGTGGATTCAGTGGTCATGATTGTGGTTAGTTTCGGTGGTTTGATACGTGTGTGGGTTGTCGGATTAGTCAGTTTTGTTGGTCAGAGTGGTTGGCTCAATTAGAAGGGTTAGAACATGATGATTCAGCCGGGTTTAGGTTCCCAGCCGGGGCGATAGTTGCGTTTGAGCATAGCCGCGACCTCGGGCAGGCCGCGGGCCTCCATGGCGGTGGCATCCCAAGAGATTGGCTTGGCGAGGCGCACTGCTAGATTACCGGCAAGGACCATTTCGGTGAGAGGCGCGGCGTGATCGATAAAATTGGACACTGGCTTGGGGCCTTCGCCCCGGATCGCGCGGCAGAGTTCTTGGGTAGGGCCGCCGACCACTCGCGGATAGACGTTTTTGATGGCGTGGGCCTTCTCGCGAAGACTCACGGGAAACACCACCGGTGCAGTGCCGCAAATTGCATCGTTGACGAAAATCGCGCCGGCAGTGCCGACGAACACCTGACCGGAATCGTCATTGAGTTGGAGATCTGCGGGGATGCCCGGCGGCCTCACAAACTCCTTGTCAGTGTTCGGATTTTTCACTCCGTCCTGCCACACCACCTTGACCGGACCCCGTTTACCCTTGGCCGGAAATTGATAGATGATGGTCGCACGCTTGGGACAGGTGACCTCATCAAACTCGGATACCTTGCTAGCCTCGACGCTGAAGTCGCCCCCGAGATCGAGCGCCCAAAAAGCGGAATTAAAACTGTGGCAGCCAATGTCGCCCAATGCGCCGCAGCCGTAGTCCCAGAAGCCGCGCCAGGCGAAGGGATGGATCTTGGAACTATAGGGGCGTTCGGTGGCGACTGAGCCCTGCCAGAGGTCCCAATTCACAAAGGGAGGCACGGGTTCAGCGGGAAACTGCAGCCCTTTGCCTTGCGGCCAAATCGGCCGGTTGGTCCAATAGTGGACTTCTTTGACCTCACCAATGAGGCCAGCTTCGATCCATTCACGCAGCACCCGGGTGCCCTCCAAAGTCGCACCTTGGTTGCCCATCACGGTGAACACGCCTTTCTCTTTGGCGCAGGCGGCCAGTGTGCGGGCCTCCCAAATCGTGTTGGCCAGCGGCTTTTGCACCATCAGATGTTTGCCGCGGCGCATCGCCTCCATGGCAATGGGAAAGTGCATGTGATCGGGCGTGGATACCGTCACCACATCGATTTGATCACCCATGGCTGCAAACATTTCCCGATAGTCGGCAAAACGTTTGGCATCCGGAAATTTCTCGAAGGCTCCCTTGGCACTGTCTTGATCCATGTCGCAGAGCGCCGCGATCCGGTTGCCCCTGGCAATCTCAAAAATGTCGCCGATCCCCTTGCCTCCACATCCCACGGCCGCCACATTGAGCTGCTTGAGCGCCTGTCCTTGGCCTAACAATAAATTAGATCCCCAAACGCCACCAGCCAGCACAGTGGCTGACTTGAGAAAATGGCGGCGGGAAATAGCTGACATGGCGGCGGGCGGGGTGGCTAAGCGTGATGACAGGGCTTGTCAACTGCGGAAGCAGTCGGCCGAAAGAGAAAAATCGCATACTTCCCCCACCCCGCCACGGGCGCGGATGTTGGGTTGGGAAGAAGGCGCAAATTCGACATGAGACCTCTCATTACGCCTCAACGACCGCCGCTTTTTCATCCAACTCGGTCAAATTTGCATGCATCCCGCCGGATCATCCTTGCCATCACAGCCAATTGAGCGCATCCCTAGCACGCCCACAAGCATCCTCCATCCCTAACGCCCCATCGCCCCCTCCCTCCAGTTTCAAACCCAAAATCAAGAATCCAAGAATCCAAAATCCAAAATCCAAAATTTAACCCCCCCCGTCATGCCCCTATCCGCGCTCGATCTGTTCACCATTGGCATCGGTCCCTCATCATCCCACACACTCGGCCCGATGCGTGCCGCCTACCGCTTCCTCCAACTATTGCAGGGCGAGGGAATGGCTGCGCAGGTGGCCCGGCTGCACTGCGAGCTGTACGGATCGTTAGCCGCCACCGGCAAGGGCCATGGCACGGACAGCGCTATTCTGCTAGGATGGCTTGGCGAGGAACCCGAGTCCATCGATATCGGCAGCGTTGCGGCGCGGCTCAAGGCGATCCGCCAAACCAAGCAATTGCCCCTGCCCTGGGGGACGAGCATCACGTTCCATGAAGCGCGGGATCTAAGCTTCAAGCGGCTCAAGCCGCTGCCGTTGCATCCCAATGGCATGCACTTCAGCGCGCTGGATGCCAACGACGGGCTGCTGGCCGAAGCGCTCATGTATTCGACGGGTGGAGGATTCATCGCCAGCGAGGAGGAATTGCAACATCCGGTTCACAGTTCAGTGGTGTTGCCGCATCCCTTCACCAGCGGGGCGGAATTGCTGGATCGGTGTGCCGCCCACGCTCTATCTATCAGCGAGCTGATGTTTCTCAACGAGGCAGCGTTCCGCCCGGAAGCCGATACACGCGCCCGCCTCAATACCATCTGGCAGGCGATGCAAGACTGCGTCAAGCGGGGTTGTGCTCAAGGTGGCATTCTGCCCGGCGGACTCAAAGTGCCCAGGCGTGCCAACACCATCTATCAGCATTTGCGCGACAACGCCGAAGGAGCCTTGGCCGATCCCCTAACCATTCTCGATTGGGTCAATCTCTACGCCCTCGCCGTCAATGAGGAAAACGCTGCCGGTGGCCGCGTCGTCACTGCCCCCACCAATGGCGCGGCGGGCATCATCCCGGCTGTGCTGCACTACGCGGTGCGTTTCCGCCATCCGGTTCATCTGGATGGAGTAGATCGGTTTCTGCTCACCGCCGGAGCCATCGGCCAACTCTACAAACGCAATGCTTCACTCTCCGGAGCCGTCGCCGGCTGCCAAGGCGAGGTGGGCGTCGCCTGTTCAATGGCCGCCGCCGGCCTCGTCGAATACCTCGGCGGCTCGCCCAAACAGGTCGCCAACGCCGCAGAAATCGGCATGGAGCACAACCTCGGCCTCACGTGTGACCCCATCGGTGGCCTCGTTCAAATCCCCTGCATCGAGCGCAATGCCATGGGCGCGGTCAAAGCCATCAACGCTGCCCGGCTGGCCATCGCCGGCGACGGCACCCACGTGGTTTCTCTCGACAAGGTTATCCGAACCATGCGCGACACCGGCCGTGATATGAACGCCAAATACAAGGAAACATCCCGCGGCGGTCTGGCTGTGAATGTGGTAGAGTGTTAGGGAAACATTCCGCGGGCAGCCTTTGAATCGGCCACGGTCCTGATGGCTATGGCCTGCGCGGAGATCCTGTTAGATACATGTTGGCGTTGGGAGAAGTCGGAGACTTTTGCCATGGCCTTGGTCAGAATAACTTCCAACTTGCTGATAACATCCTGCTCCTCCCATTGGAAGCGTTGGAGGTTTTGCACCCATTCGAAATAGGAAACGGTGACGCCGCCGGCATTGCACAAAATGTCTGGAATGATGAACACATCGCCGCGGGCGTCGAGGATGCGGTCGGCCTCCGGCGTGGTGGGGCCGTTGGCACCTTCTGCTAGAATCTTGCAGCGCAACTTGGGAGCATTGTCGCAGGTGATGCTGCGGTCCAGTGCGCAGGGGGCAAGGATGTCGCAGGGTTGGCAGAGGAGTTGGGCCGGATCGATAGGCTCGCTTTCGGAAAACCCGGCCACGCTGCCGATTTTGGCGACATGCTCGCGGAGGAGGCGGATGTTCAAGCCACGGGCGTTCCAGATGGCACCATCGACGTCGGCCACGCCGGTCACTAACACGCCACTGGAGACGAAGGCATCTGCGGCGTGGGCACCCACATTGCCGAAGCCTTGGATGACGGTGGTGGCTCCTTGGACGGAGAGCCCGAGATTAACTAACGATTTGCAGGCACAGAACGCCACTCCATAGCCAGTCGCCTTACTGCGGCCCTTGGACCCTTGCAAGGCAAGCGGTTTGCCCGTGACGATGGATGGCACGAGGTGGCCGGCGTGGGTCGAGTAGGTATCGGCGATCCAGCCCATCGTTTGTTCGTTGGTGCCCATATCCGGGGCCATCACATCGGTTTCCGGATCGATGAAAGGAATCATCTCCATGGTATAGCGCCGGGTGAGGCGCTCGAGTTCACCTAACGACATGCTTCGAGGATCACAAGTGATGCCGCCTTTGCCGCCGCCATAAGGCAAGTCCATCAGCGCGCACTTCCAATTCATCCACATCGCCAGCGCCGCAATCTCTCCCAATGCCACACCCGGATGATAGCGCAGACCACCCTTGACCGGCCCGCGGGTGAGTTGGTGCTGGACGCGATGGCCGAAAAACACCTCGGTGCGGCCATCATCCCGACGGATCGGAACGGTCACCGTGATCAAGCGTTTCGGCCATTTGCAGCGCTCGCGCAAATCGTCGCTTAGGTCTAGAAAATCCGCCACTTGGTCGAATTGCTCGACGGCCATGGCGAAAACCGGATGTTGTAAGAGTTCCTTGCGCATAGGATCTACTATTCGGGAAAGATCCAGCGGCTGTCAAACCCGGGAATGGTTTCACCGCGCTGGATTTTCCAGTAGCGGTCCACATAGATTTCGACGCCTTTGCGATAACTCAGACCTGGAGACGAGTTGCGGGCCCACTCCAAATCCAACTGCTTGGCATCGGCCGGAATCTCCAACACGCGGTCCTTCGCCTCCACCAAATGACCATCCACCCTGGCAGATTTCAGATCCACAAACCATGGAATATGAAAACGCAACCCACTGGGTGCCTTGCGCCATTGCGCATCGAGATGCACGCTCGCCCCACCAGCTGTGGCGTCAATGGTATAAGATATCAATCCGAAATCCGTGGGAGCCTTGGCCACTCGCACCCGGCGCCCATCTTCTAACCAAGTTGGAGCCAGCGCCGAGGCGAGATGCAGCACGGGTTGTTGCATATCTTCACGCACGAGCATGTTGCGAAGGCACTCGTTGAAACGGGCGGCGCACCAACCGTGAGGCGGATAGTTATTATGGAAATTGCGGTCCCGCCACGCCCAGATATCATATTCGAAGCCGGTGTGGGTACTGCCGGTGTGGACCAGGAATGAATAGAAATCGGTGATCACCTCGCGGTCCATGCCGAGGGCCAGCAGGGTTTCCAGCACTTGGAACGTTTCGTAGTGATGAATGACCGTGTGCTCGGGCTGCGACCAGTCGAGTGGCTTGGCGTCCTTCGCCTGCCGGACCTTGAAGGCGTTGTGCTCGTAGGTCATGATCCCTTCCTGATAGGCATAATCGCGCACCGTCTTGACCGTGTTCTTTACCATCGGGTCAGCAGCGGCAATCACACCGAACGGATAGACACCGCCCGATGCGTTCTCCCAATCCATGCCAGCCAGTGGATCGTCCAGCCCCGGCGGAATGTAGCCGCCTGTGCGAGCCGTGATCGCCTTGAGCCTAACCATGAACTTGGCCAAATACTCGTCATGGATTTTTTGGAATCGCCCGGCATCGTCGTCTTTGCCGACGGCGGTGGCCAGCTCGGCGGCGTCCTTCAACCCGCGAAGCACCCAAAAACTGTGCCCGGTGTAGTGGCCGTCGATGCGCTCGTTGTCATAGGGCCCCGAGGCCGGCCACAAACCCCACGGATCCTTGGCGGTTTCCACCTCAAGCTTGGCAACGTGACCTGGCACCGCCGGATAGACTCGCTCCGCGAAGGCCCGCTCGCCGGTGATCCGGTAGTGCGCGGCCAGCGTCCACAGCGCCTGGCCCCAGGCGTCCGGGTGAGTCGCCCGCAGGCCGGTGAGCTTGCCATTCTCATCCTTGAGTAGGACGTGCTCGATGCATTGCTCGGCAACCTTGGTCAAACCTAACATATCATAGGTGTGGATGATAAACGCCGCGTCGCGCGAGAAAAACTGGTTGTATTGGACGTCGCTGACCGTCTGGATGTAAGATTTTCCGTCCTCCTGCAAATCGCGGGCCATCAGGTCATACATCAGCGAGGACTTATGCATATCCATCACCTTGTGCTCGGGCACCTCGAACATGGCACCCGCGTTCAATTGTTTTTGCCAGAAGGCACTGCTGCTTGCCAGATAGTCGTCGAAGCCAGCAGTTGCCACCGCTTTCACCTGTTCGGCGTGGGCGTCGGCCACCGGCACCCACGGCACGGTCACATCGACGGAGGCCGACTGGCCGGGTGCCAGTTGGATCACAAACTCGAAAGGTTCGACGTTGGAATCGGCGGTCAGCACCTTCCATCCGGACTTATCCGGATGATAGTTAAAGATCAGGTGCTTGCTATCCGTGCGATGTACCTCGCCACCATTGCAAATCTCGGTGGGTTCCCATAACTTCCATGGCTGCCAACCCGCTTGCTCAATGAAACGCCCGGTCCACCACCGCGGTTCGGTGTGATCGAAAAACGGATGCCGCCAAGGCCCCTCGTGATCAAACACCCGCGCCCCCACCGCCGCCCGCTGCGGCGTGCTACCGGTGTTAGTGGCGGTGATGCGCACAAACCCTAGCAAATTTGCCAGCGGATCAAGCCCCGCCGGAGCGGCAAACGCCTTGACCCGGTATTCGATGCCATCAACCAGCGAGCCATAATTGATCACCGGCAGGCAGCCGCCGTCAAGTGTGCGCACCCGGCTGTTGAGCCGCTTGAGCGGCGTCCCAGCCCACAACGTCAACTCGCCAAAATAACTGCTGATGGCTCCGTCGCCGGTAAGCTGAAACGCCTTCGGCGCGTCCATGAAGCCGAGCGCATCACTGGGTGTTAGAAAATAGTTGAACGGCCCCTTCAGGTCGTGGCTGCGCTCATCGAGCCGCGCGTCGTGGATATAGGTCTGTGCTGGCAAGTGCATGGGAGCGCATGTGAGTAGAGCCACGATCGCCACCTGGCAACCGCACAAGATGCTTGAAGTGTGCTGATTCATAAATTTAGTTAGGCAAAGGGGGAGGTGCGGCGCTCTGGCGTTCGGCGAGCCTGCGGACCCAGCGGCCGTAGGCCCAGATCAGGCCCGCAGAGATGACACCTACAACGGCAAAAACAAACCAAGGCATCCCGACGTGGTTTGTTTGATAGAGCTGGTGGGTCAGCACCACTGGCGTCTCGCCAGTGAACTCGACGAGCTTGTGAAATGCCTCACCAACTGGAAGCGCGGCTTCCGTCACTTGCGACGCATTCATGCCCTTGGCCATGAGCATTTCGCGGGCAAGTACGTCTTTCTCGGAAAACACGTGATAGATCTGCGGCCCGAGTTTCCCCTCGAGAGTCTGGCCGATCAGGATGGGCACCTGCGAGAAGCCAATCCACATTGCCTTCTTGTCGGAGGGGGCAATGTTGCCAATGAATTCACTGAATTTCGGGCTGGCAAGCATTTCGCCCATGCTGAAAACAGCCATGGCGAGGACTGCGATCCATGCCAAGTTGGACAGTCCAAACAGGGTGAGGGCGGCGACAACCAGGAGAGTGCCGACAAACAGACTGGTGGTTGCGCGCATCTTGGCGCTGAGGCCGGCAAACAAGAAGCAGGTAATCATGATGAGCCCCGAGTTGATGTTGACGACCCCCTCAGGCTCAATGGTCATGCCATCTGGCTGCATTCCCATTAGAAAGTGGAGCGTGCTGCTGCGGGTGCCGCCTTCGCCGAAAAGAGCCCGCACGATGGTTCCTGTGTCAACCCAGTCGTCAATATACTTCGGCAGCACGTCCCAGAGCATCGGAAACATGAACCACCACAGCGAGAAGATGAGCAAATAGAGGTAGAGATGGGGTTTTCTGAGTTCCTGAAGCGACTCCCGGATCAAGCTCGATTCCTGCACCGCACCGGCTTTCACCAAGGCGCGTCGGGCGAGCCGTTCCTGCTTGCCGGGCTCCTTGTAGGTGGCAAGCAACAGCAGGTTGCAACAGATAAAACCGGCATTGGTATAAAACACCCATGACCATGATGTCTGGCGCATGTGCAGCGCGATGAGCGGCCCGATCCAACCACCGATATTGACAGTCTGATAGAAGACCCCCCATGCCACTGAACTGTTTCGCCGGTTGCTGGCCCTGATGAGCGTACCTTGAATGCCCGGCTTGAACACCGCGGTACCGAAGGCGAGGAACATCGCCCCGGCGAAGAAACCCCAGTAACTCGGGAACCAAGCCATCAGCAAATAGCCGAAGCACTTGATCAAGGTGGATATGAAAATAGTCTCCTTGTAACCGTGGCGGTCTGAGATTCCGCCTGTGAAGATAGCCCCCCCCATCTGCACCAGATACCAAGTGAAGCTCAACCAGCCGAATGTCGCCATCGTCTCGCCCAACCCCCCAGCACTCTTAGCCCGGGTCACATAGATGGTTGAAACGGCCTTAACGCCGTAATAGGCGAGGCGCTCGATCATCTCCATGCCACCGACGATCCAGAACACATAGCCGAGGCTACCCAGTGCGGCCCATAAGCCGAGTTGCTTGACGTCATCGAGAGTCGTCTCGTTGTGGTGCTTTTCCGGTTCGGGCTCTTGACTCATGGGTGAGGGATCAGTGAATGGATAGATTGACGAAACTCGCCGTTCCACACTGAGCAGTGCGACGTGCGATCAGGTGCGGAGCGGTGAAGGTTTGGGATCTACGTCGGGGATGAGGCGCATATTTCAAGCGGGGCCTTTGAGATTATGGTTTCCGTTTGGGTTTGGCCGGACTATCAACGGGCATGCTGATACGAAACCGCTTGGATGAACTGCCCGCCCTGGGAGTGCCCTTGCACTTGGCGCTCGGAATGTTTGATGGCGTCCACGTGGGCCATCAAACGGTCATCGCACGCGCCGTCGCCGCCGCAACCAGCAGCGGCGGCTTGGCTGGCGTGATGACCTTTGATCCACACCCGGCACGCCTGCTAGCCCCCGAACAAGCAACCAGCGCGGTGCTCACAACACTGCCACAAAAGGCGAAAATCGTCGAAGCACTGGGCATCGGCCTGTTTGTGGCGCTGCGCTTCGATGCGGCACTCGCCGGGCTGGCTGCCGGGGACTTTATCAGGCAATTGCTGGAGTCGCCGATCCGCACGCTGGCGGTGGGCGATGATTGGCGCTTTGGCCGCGGGCGTGGCGGTGATGTGGAATTTTTGCGGTTGCAGGCCGCCGCCACCGGCTTCCAGTTAGAGACGGTGCCACCGGTGATGGTCGATGGCGAGCGGGTGAGCAGCACCCGCATCCGCCAAGCCATCCGCGATGGCTCACTGACCGCTGCCGCCCGCATGTTAGGCCGGAACTACGCCATTTCAGGCCCTGTCGTCGAGGGTCGTCGACTCGGCCGCCAACTCGGGTTTCCCACCGCCAACGTCGCCGTTGACGAGCAACTCACGCCACCCGATGGCGTCTGGGCGGTGCGCGTCACACTGGCTGATGGCGAGGCCCGTCCCGCTGTGGCCAACCTCGGTGTGCGGCCTACGGTGGATGGCACGACGCGGATCCTGGAAGTGCATCTATTTGATTTTTCCGGCGATCTGTATGGCTGCGAGATCGAGGTCGGGTTTGTGCAATTCCTGCGAGCGGAAGAACGCTTTGCGTCGATTGATTTGTTGCGGGAGCAAATCGTGGCGGATGCCGCCACCGCCCGCCTGTGGCTGACCTGAAGAATCAGCCCCCCCCCTCCAACCAGGGCCGAATTGTAGCGGCGTCTCTGTGAGCGCCGCAGCGGAAGAGGTGTTCTGTTCTTTAGAACTCAGTATTTGGTCTCAATCATGCCAAAGCATCCAGCAGGTTCGAATCCCTGAAATAAGGCCAATACTGCGGTTTGCCCATCCTTTGCGACAATACACTGGTCCGATCGGACCAGTGTATTGTCGCGTCTGAGGCCCGGGCTTCTATCATCCATCCCGGCGAAATGAACCAACTGTTGAGGGTATATCCAGCTTCAGAACTCAGTGTTCGACCTCAAAAGAGCCAATGTGTGGCGCAAGTTGTATTCCCTGAAGCGCGCGCCGGGCTGAACGCCGACTTTGGGTTAGGTTGACGACGTGGCCGTCTTGAGGGCGAACGCTGGGTTCTGTGCCCAACATTCAAACAAAACCCCGGCCTGCGGGACGCGGGCCGGGGTTTCTTGATTGGATCGCCGGACTCAGGCGGTGGTAGAGTCCTCGTCTTCGTCGAAGATTTCCTTGGGGATGATGATCGGTTCGGGCTCCTCGACGGTAAACTCGAACGTTGCATCGCGGTGACAATGGAAACCGGAACCGGCCGGGATGAGATGACCCATGATCACGTTTTCCTTGAAGCCGGTGAGGTAATCGACCTTGCCAAGAGTGGCCGCCTCGGTGAGGACGCGGGTGGTGTCTTGGAAGGAAGCGGCGGAGATAAACGAATCGGTTTCCAAGGATGCCTTGGTGATGCCTAGCAGGACCGGCTCACCCTCGGCAGGCTTGCCGCCGTTAGCGATGATCTCTGCATTGACGCGCTTGAAGGTGGAACGGTCCACTTGGTCGCCCCAGAGGTATTGGTCAGCATCGCCTGGATCGGTGATTTTGACCTTGCGCAGCATCTGCCGGACAATGACCTCGATGTGTTTGTCGTTGATTTCCACACCCTGGACGCGATAGACGGATTGCACTTCGTTGACCAGATGTTCCTGAAGTTCCTGAGCGCCGCAAGCTTCCAACAAATCTTCCGGGGATACCGGTCCTTCGGTGATTTGGTCGCCGCGTTTCACCTGATCGCCATCGGTAACGACGACGTGTTTGCCCATGGGCACCAAATGATCGACTTGCTCGCCAGTACTCGGATCCGTGATGACAACTTTTTTCTTGCCGCGAACGTTGGAGCCGAAGGAAATCTCACCATCGATTTTGGCGATGACGCAGGAGTCCTTGGGTTTGCGGGCTTCGAAGAGTTCTGCGACGCGCGGCAGACCACCGGTGATGTCCTTGGTGCGCGCCACCTTGCGCGGCGTCTTGGCCAGCTGGATACCGCCGTGGACGATGTCACCTTCCTTGACGGATAGATGGGCACCGACGGGAATGGAATAGCTCGCCTTGATCTCCTTGGTGATCTCGTCAAAGATGACCACCTGCGGATGAAGGTCTTCCTTATGCTCGGTGACCACCACGCCCTTCTTGCCGGTTTCCTTGTCGGTTTCGTTGGCCACGGTGATGCCCGCAATCATATCCCGGAACTCAACGCGACCCGCCTTTTCAGTGAGGATCGGCACGTTGTAGGGGTCCCAAGTGACGACGGTGTCGCCCTTTTTGACGTCCTCGCCGTCCTTGATAGAGATGATGGAGCCGATGACGATGTTATGGCTTTCCAGTTCAAGGCCGTCCTTGCCGCGGATAGAGATGGTGCCGTTCTTGTTGAGCACGACCCAATGACCGTCGGCAGACTGAACGGTGCGTAGCGACTTGTACACCAATTGCCCGGTGTGTTTGACCTTGATGATGGGTTGCTTGAAGGTTGCCGCAGCCACCCCACCGACGTGGAAGGTACGCATCGTTAGCTGGGTGCCGGGCTCGCCGATAGACTGAGCGGCGATGATGCCCACGGCTTCGCCGATCTTCACCGGCTTGCTGGTGGCCAGATTCAGGCCATAGCAATTGGCGCAGCAACCGCGGTCCGATTCACAGGTGAGGACTGAGCGAATCTTGAGTTTGAGGCAACCGATTTTTTCGATGGCGGCGGCTTGGCGCTCGTTGACGATATCATCGATGTTGATGATAATTTCGCCAGTGACCGGATCCTTGATCTGCTCTCCAGAGACACGGCCATAGATGCGCGTCGAGAGCGAAGCCGCTTCCTCATCGCCATCGACAATAGCCGCAACCGTAATTCCGTTGACGGTGCCGCAATCCTGATGGGTGATGATGACGTCCTGCGCCACATCGACAAGTTTGCGAGTCATGTAACCGGAGTCAGCAGTCTTGAGCGCGGTATCAGACAGACCTTTGCGGGCACCGTGAGTGGAGATGAAGTATTCCAGCACCGAAAGTCCCTCGCGGAAGTTCGAGATAATCGGCCGTTCAATAATTTCACCGGACGGCTTGGCCATCAACCCGCGCATGCCGCCGAGCTGCTTGATCTGGCTCTTGTTACCACGGGCACCGGAATCCACCATCATGAACAAAGGACTGGCCTTGGCCTTGCCATCGTTGTGCTCGATCTTGCGATAGAGCGCATTGGCAATGGTGTCGGTGGCGTGGGTCCACACATCGACGATCTTCTGATAGCGCTCGCCATCGGTGATGACGCCGTTGCGATATTGCTTGGTGACCTTGTCAACGTCTTCGTAGGCTTTGATGATGACGTCCTTTTTCTCCTCGGGGATCACCATATCGACAATCCCGATGGAAGTGCCGGAGCGGGTGGCTTCCTTGAAACCGAGGGTTTTGAGTTCATCGAGGGTTTCGACGGTCTTTTTCTGCCCGG
>CAIQXC010000126.1 GCA_903875675.1 Akkermansiaceae bacterium | reverse complement strand
TTCCAGTCATACGACGAAATGCTTGCGCACTTGAACGATGCGCTCAAAAATTTGCGGGCCGGTTCCACCCCGTTGCGGCGCGTGCCGGTGGCTGCCAAAAATCGCCGCCATTCCGCTCAACACCGGGAATTGCGCTTGTTGTTCATTGGGGTCGGCGTGGCCGCCGCTGTGGCGCTGGTGGCTCTATCGGGCTGGGGGATTCGCAATCATTTCAAGCACCCGGAAAAATCCCTGCCAGCTGGCGGCAAGATCACCAGCTCCGCAGCCAGCGCGGCTTCACTGACCGATGCCGCCGCCGCCGCCACCCGCATCTCTAACCTTTATCGACAAGCACGCAGCACGCTGGAGGCCGGTGACTATGACAAGGCTCGCGGGATATTTGCCAGTTTGCGCGATGATGGCCAGGTGCAGGAGCCCACCCGGACATGGGCCGGCGTGGAAGCGGTGCTCATGTCCTATCTCGATGGCAAAAGCGGCCTCGCCCGCCAGGAGGCAAAGGCTACCGCAAGCCACCTTGCCAATGCCCGGCTTGAGGACCCCTCAATCAAACGCTTGCTGATGCCAGTTCTCGGAAAACTCTCGGACTTGCCCGTCATCGCCGCCGCCGATACCAATCTGGTCGATGGCGGAGTGCCTGCGGCAATGGCTTGGTTGCTGGCCGGCCTCAAAGATTGGGAGCAGGGGAATCTCACCGAGGCCTCACGCTTTTTCAGTGCGGTAAACTCCGCCAACCTCGACCAGCAGGCCCCCTGGGTTCTCATCTATCAAAAGATATCGGCCGACTACCTCGCCGATTTCAAAACCTTCTCCAATCCCGTGTTCGACCACCCACCCAAGGGCAAGGCCGCCTGCGAGGACGCCATCAACCAACTCAACGACCTCCTCCCCAGCCTCAAAACCCGGGGCCGCGCCCGCTTCAATATCATGGCCTGGAAACTCGACCTCGAACGCCTGGCACGCCTGCCCGAACCGTCCGATCCGTCCGATCCGTCCGATAAGACCGATCCGTCCGATCCATCCGATCCGTCCGATAAGCCCGATCCGCCCGATAAGCCCGATAAGCCCGAATGAGCCTCGTCCATCTGCCGGTTATCAATCCAAAATGAGAAACCCGCTGACCTGAGTCGCAACGAAAAATTCCCGCGTCCCCCGCCGTGTCCGATTTGTTTGCCAATCCACCCGCGCTAGCCCATAAGCCGCAGCCTGCCGAGCCGCTGGCAGCACGCATGAGGCCACGTTCGCTCGACGAGTTGGCGGGTCAGGCACATCTGTTAGCCCCCGGCAAATTGTTACGGCGCGCGATTGAATCGGACCGCTTCACCTCGCTGATTTTTCACGGACCGCCAGGCACTGGCAAAACCACCTTGGCCAGTGTGATCGCACGCAGCACCGGTTCACGCTTCGAGGCGCTTAACGGCGTCGAATCCAACGTGGCGGAAATCCGCGCCAAAATCGACCAGGCCCGCACTTGGCGCGAGTTGCGCGGCGAGACGACGGTGTTGTTCATTGACGAGATTCACCGCTTCAACAAGGCGCAACAGGATGTGCTGCTGCCGCACATCGAACGCGGGGTCGTTCGATTCATCGGTGCCACCACCCAAAACCCCTACTTTTACGTCAACTCGCCGCTCGTCTCCCGCTCCCAGGTTTTTCAACTCGAGCCGGTGCCGGTACCCGACGTGGTCTCGGTGTTGCAGCGGGCATTGGCCGACCCCGAGCGGGGCCTCGGCTATTTGCATATCGTCGCGGATCCCGCAGCGCTTTTTCATCTATCTGAAAAATCCGACGGCGACGTGCGCAAGGCACTCACCGCGTTGGAACTCGCCGTTCTAACGACAAGTCCGGCGGCCGACGGCTTGATCTATCTGACGCTGGCGGTGGCCGAGGAATCCATCCAGCGCAAGGCGGTGGTGTACGATGCAGGAGGCGACGCCCATCACGACACGATTTCCGCCTTCATCAAATCCATTCGCGGTTCAGATCCCGATGCCGCGCTCTACTGGCTGGCGAAGATGTTGCATGCCGGCGAGGATCCGCGGTTCATTTCGCGGCGTTTGGTCATTGCGGCCTCGGAGGACATCGGGTTGGCCGATTCCAACGCCCTGCGAGTGGCGCTGGACGCCCATCACGCGCTGGAATTTGTCGGCATGCCAGAGGGCCGCATCCCGCTTGCCCATGCCACGGTTTATCTGGCCACCGCGCCTAAATCCAATACCGCCTACGTGGCGCTGGGCCTGGCCATGGCCGATGTGGAAACCGGCCGCACTTTGGCCGTGCCGATTCACTTGCGCACTCCCACCCGCAAGAAGCTCGCTGCCGCTTCCGGTGATGCCTCCGCCCCCACGGAATACCTGTACCCGCATGACTTCGACGGTGCCCATATCCCTCAGGCGTATCTGCCGGAGGGGCGCCTCTACTATCGGCCCGGCGAGCAAGGCATGGAAAAGCGCATCAAAGAGCGTCTCGATCTGTGGCGCGCTGCCTTCAGCTCCCCCACCCCACCCCCTCAACCGTAGCAGCCTGAAGTGTCGCTCCCAAATCCGGTTCCACCTGGCCGGCGTAAGCCACCAAGAATAGTTTCGTTGAAAGTGATTTTTGCTCAGGCGATAAATTGGCCGGAAACGATGCGTATCGGGCGGTTCATCACTGATGATGGGATCACCACCCACAATTCTCCACACCATAAAACAAAAAACATGAAATCCACCATGCGTCCCCTGCTAGCCATTGCGCTAGCCCTCACAGCCTCGCTCCCCGCTTTTTCAGCGGAGGCCAAGCGCGTCATCGTCTGCACCGCCACCAAGGGCTTCCGTCATTCGTCCATCCCCCTCGCTGAAAAGTGCATCGAGCGGCTTGCCGAGCAATCCAAGGCCTACAAGGTCGTCGATTGGGTGCGCCAGCCAGAGAAGGCGGACATGGATAAACTGAGCCCCGCCAACCTCGTCGCGCAAAAGATCGATTGCGTCATCTTTGCAAACACCACGGGCGACCTCCCGCTGCCAGACCGCGAAGGGTTCATCAAGTGGATCGAGGACGGCCATGCCTTCTGCGCCATGCACAGTGGCAGTGATACCTTCCATGGCTTCCCAGGCTACAACGAAATGCTGCAGGGCGAATTCGACGGTCATGGTGGCCAACCCCCTGCTGACATGACAGCCGGCGACACCGCCCATCCCGCCAACGCCGGCCTCGGTGCCACGTGGGACATTGCTTCTGAGGAAATGTACCGCTTCAAAAACCAGGACCGCACGAAAATCCGCGCCCTTTGGTACCTGCGCCACCATCCTGAAGACAAGACGAAGGCCGGCTTCTTTGCCGTCTCATGGTGCCGCATGGCTGGCAAGGGCCACGTCTTCTACACCTCACTCGGTCACCGCGAGGACCTCTGGGATGATACTGCCGCCGCCGGCGACCGCAAAAATTCGGAGTTGATGAGCAAGCAGTACCAAGCCCATATCCTCGGTGGCATCAAGTGGTCGCTGGGCTTGGCCCCAGGCAGTGCCATCCCCAATCCTGAAGCAAAATAATGTCTGTGCCTGCCCAAACGGTCGAATTCGCGCTCCAATCCTTAATCTGGAATCGCTAGCGTAGAGTCCGAACTGTTTAGGCCACACTAACCACTCAAGGCACTGGAATCAAAGTACCGGTGCCTTGGGTGTTTTTTTTGATCATCGACCCCGACAAACAACTCATCATGAAACAACCATCCCTTGTGATTTCCGACCGCTTCGTTATGACTTTGGCGTTAGGCTGGCTAGCTGCCGCCCCAGCCATGGCCGATGAGCCGGGTTGGCAGGAACTATCGAAAGTGGGCCATGCCAAAACCCACGGTGCCACGGCCTTTTGGGGGGGGATGCCCGAGCTCAATCCCAAGGCCAGGATCAAGGTGCTGGATGTGGATGGGCCGGGGGTGATCACCAGTTTCCATGTTTCGGCGATGGCAGCTGATGGCGTACAAGGATTTGGTTCGGCAGCGGTTGCCGGGCTGATCCTGCGGGTTTCTTACGATGGGCATGCCCGTGCCGCGATTGATATGCCGCTGATGGACTTTGTGGGAGACGTCGAGTGCAAAAGCCGGTACTTCACCTCGGTCTTCTTGTCAAAGGTCAAGGAGTCTCACAATTTTCGCATTGCCATGCCTTTCCGAAAGCATGTGACCATCGAGGTGGAAAACCCGTCCGAGCAGAAAATCAGTGGCTACATCGAGTTGACCTATGATGCGGTGAATTCCATCCCCGATGATTGCGGTTCCCTGCACGTGGATTTTCGCCACGGCAACTTGTCGGCCCAACACCCTAACATCATGTTCGAGTCGCAGTCGGCCGGCACGATTGTCGCCCACTGGCTGCAGTATGAAACGAGCCTTGCCCGCGATGGCCAACTGATCTGCGAGGCGGACCAGCAGTTTTTTCTTGATGGAGATGACAAACCGACCCTCCAGTCGATGGGCAGCGAGGACTTGTACGGCGGATCCTGGGGCTTCATTGAACCTCAGGGCGACGGCCAATACACAACCGTTCTGCGCAACGAAGCCTTGGATGCCACCGGCTCCCGCATCGCGGTGCTGCGGTGCAGAACCCAGGATACCATCTCGTTCCGCAAGTCCTGCAAATGGCTCCTAACCTGGGAAAATGACGGCTGGGCTTCGGATAAGTTAGGCGATGCGCCCATCCCCTACCGCCACTGTGTTTATTTTTACTCCAAAGACTGATATGACTCCACGGCAAACATCAAATATATGAAAACACACAAAACATATCTGACAGCGGCCCTAGCAATGAGTTCGCTTCTCATGCTTGCAGGTTGGACGCGGGCCGCTGATCTGCCCCAACAGAAGCCACGCGCCGATTCCTTAGATGGCTGCAACGTCGTCTGGGATTCGCCCAGCGACAACTCGGCGGGTTCCATGCCCATCGGCAATGGCGACATCGGCATGAACGTCTGGGTCGAGCCCAATGGCGATTTACTGCTGCTCATCAGCAAAACCGATGCCTGGGACGCGAACGGCCGCATCCTCAAGGTCGGCCGCGTCCGACTCTCGCTCACTCCCACGCCTTTCGCCAAAGGCAAACCATTTCGCCAGGAACTGAAACTGCGCGATGGCACAATAGAAATTGCCGGCGGTGAGGGCGAAACCGCCACGACCCTGCGCGTCTGGGTGGACGCCAACCAGCCGGTCATCCGCGTCGAGTGCGAGGGGGCAAAGCCGTTTGATATCAAGGCAGTGTCGGAGCCATGGCGCACTGAAACGCGCTTGTTTGGTGAGAATGAATGGGCGAGTTGCTGGACGATGCAGGGGTCCGTCAATCGCAAGGGCCTTGAGTGCTATGTGACGCCTGATCGGGTGATGGAAACCGGCAATGACCGGGTTGTTTGGTATCACAGCAACGAATCCTCGGTCTGGCCGCTAGGCATGAAACTCCAAGGACTGGAATCCATGATGGCCAAAATGCAGGACCCATTGCTCAACCGCACATTCGGCGCGGCGCTCAGCGGCCCGGGATTGGTTAGGAAAAATCCGCTCACCCTTGCCTCCAGCCAACCCGCAAAAACGCACCTGCTCTCGATCTATCCACTCACAGCCATCACGCCCACGCCGCAGGGCTGGACCGATCTGTTAGACAAACAAATCAAGGCTGCCGATGCCCAGCCCCTAGCCAATACCCGCGCCCAACACCAAGAGTGGTGGCAAAAATTCTGGCAAAGGAGTTGGATCCGCATCAGCGGTGAGGCCTGCGCGGAGGCCGTCACCCGCGGCTACACGCTGCAGCGCTGGATGAGCGCCTGTGCAGGCCGCGGTGCCTATCCCTTCAAATTCAATGGCTCTATTTTCACCGTCGAGAAGCACGACGGGGGCAAGGCCACGACCGATCCGGACTTTCGCCAATGGGGCGGCGACTATTGGTGGCAGAACGTCCGCCTGCCATACTGGCCTATGCTAACATCCGGCGACTACGACATGATGCTACCGCTGTTCCGGATGTATCTGGACACACTGCCGCTCGCCAAAGAACGAAACAAAATCTGGTTCAACTGTGAAGGCGCATTCATCGCGGAAACCATGAACTTCTGGGGCCTCTACGGCTATGGTGACTACGGCTGGGATCGCGATGGCAAGCAGGTTGGCGACGTCGCCACCCCGTGGATCGGGCGCATCTGGACGGGTGGACTGGATCTATCCCTGATGATGTTGGATTATTGCGAGCACACTCAGGATCAGACATTTCTCAAGCATGACGTCCTGCCGTGGGCCGACGCTATGGTCCAGTATTTCGATACCCGCTTCAAACGCGACGCATCGGGCAAGCTGCTCATCACTCCGGGCCAGGCATTGGAAACCTATCGCGATGCTTCGGTGCTCAACCCGACGACCGACGTGGCCGGTTTGCATGCCGTGATTGAGCGCTTGCTGGCATTGTCACCAAACCTAACTGATGCTGCCGCCCGCGAACGCTGGCTGCGTTTCCAAAAAGAGCTTCCCGACCTTCCCATGGCTGAAAAAGGCGGCAAGAAATGCGTGCAGCCCGCCGCCAAGTTCGGTGGCCGAGGCAACTGCGAAAATCCCGAGTTATACACGGTTTTCCCGTTCCGCATCTTCAGCGTCGGCAAGCCAAATCTCGAACTCGGCCGCGATACCTTTGCCGCTCGCATCGAAAAGGCCTGCCAAGGCTGGCAACAGTCAGCCGTTCAGGCCGCCATGCTCGGGCTGACCTCCGAGGCCAAGGGCATGCTGGTGCAAAATGCCGCTAACAGCAATGGCGGCATGCGTTTCCCAGCCATTTGGGGCCCGAATTACGACTGGCTCCCGGACCAGTGCCATGGCGGCAACCTGCTCAATACCACCCAGTCGATGCTCATGCAATCCGAAGGCAGCAAGATCTATCTGTTCCCCGCGTGGCCGAAGGAGTGGAACGTTTCCTTCAAACTCCATGCCCCATCTAACACCACCGTGGAAGGCGAACTGCGCGATGGCAAAGTCATATCCATCAAGGTCACCCCGCAATCCCGCGCTGCGGATCTGGTCAATATGCTGGCACCATGACCCCACCTGAATGAACTGATATATGGGCGTCATCATCACCAATGTGCATAACAGATGTAGGGATGGCCGGGGCGCTCGTTCTGCATCTCTTGCAGCGCCGGATCCAACAATATGGGCATCGTGAGATCGAAACTGCTACGCACCAAGAGTCCCGACCATCTGATGGCGGAAGCGGCCGCGCCCGAACGCCTCATGAAGCGCTCGCTCACCGCGTTCGACCTCACATGCCTTGGCATCGGCGCCATCATTGGCTCGGGCATTTTCGCACTTACCGGTACCGCAGCGGCGGGCGATACCACCCAAGCCAATGCCGGGACCATGATGACGCCGGTGATCAACTTCTTGCAAGCATGGCTGACTCACGCGCCAACCGTGTTGGGGCGGCCTGGAGCCGGTCCGGCGGTGATCCTGTCATTTGTGGTTGCGGCGATCGTTTGTGGTTTCGCTGCACTGTGTTATGCCGAACTGGCAGCGATGATTCCTGTGTCGGGCTCGGCCTACACTTATGCCTACGCGACCCTGGGCGAACTGGTGGCATGGATCATCGGTTGGGATTTAATCCTCGAGTATGCGGTGGGCAACATGGCGGTGGCAGTGGGCTGGTCCGGTTACTTCGTGAAACTTTGCGAGAGTCTCTTCGGGCTGAAGTTCCCGCTCTGGTTGGTGACCGATTACCACACGGCCAGTGATCTTCTAACCAATGGCGGGGATGCGCTTAAGGATTTCTCCTCCACCACCCTGCCCCTCGTCGCGGGGCATGCCATCGCGCTGAACCTGCCGGCTCTCGTCATTGTGGCGGCCGTGACCGTGCTGCTCATCTATGGCGTTCGCGAAAGTGCGCGGGCCAATAGCATCATCGTCGTGCTGAAGGTCGCGGTGGTGGTGTTCTTCATCGCGTTTGGGGCGTTCCTCGTCCACCCCGATCACTGGCACCCGTTTATGCCCAGCGGCTTTGGCGGCGTGATGAGCGGGGCCGCCATTGTGTTTTTCGCCTTCATCGGGTTTGATGCGGTATCCACCACAGCGGAGGAAACGCGCAATCCGCAGCGCGATCTGCCCCGCGGCATGATCGCGAGCCTTATCATCTGCACCCTGCTCTATGTGCTGATGTCTGCGGTCCTAACAGGCGTAAAGAAGTACACGGCCTATCTCGGGGATTCGGCCGCAGTGGCAACTGCCTTTGCTGAGCGGCCATGGGCGCAAGCTCTGGTGAGTGCCGGGGCACTGGCGGGCATGACCTCTGTGCTGCTGGTGTTTCAACTGGGCCAACCCCGCATTCTCATGGCGATGGCCCGCGACGGCTTGCTGCCGCTCTATTTCGCCCGGATTCACCCGCGCTACCGCACCCCTCACGTCACCACCATCTGGACCGGCATCGTCGTCGGTGGGGTCGCCATGGTCAGCGACATCGGATCACTGGCCGATCTAACCAACATTGGGACCCTCTTTGCGTTCGCGCTGGTGTGCCTCGGGGTGATCATTTTGCGGCGCACCCACGCCACCCGCCTGCGGCCGTTCCGGGTGCCACTGGTCCCGCTTTTGCCGGTCCTCGGGGTGATGCTCTGTGGCGTGCTGATGCTGAGTCTGCCTCTTCTAACATGGCTGCGATTTCTCATCTGGCTCTCGCTGGGCCTGTGCATATACTTCCTCTATGGCGCGGGCCACAGCCGCTTGGGCAAGGGCGAGGACGTCGGCGAGACCGAGAACACAAATCCACCAATCATTTAATACAAGCCAAAACAACCCTATATGATGATCAAAGTTTTCATTCTGGCGGCGTTCATTCGTTCTGTATAAACATCCCATGAACCGTTTCGTGCCTCTCCTGGTTGTGGCTCTGGCTTCCCGCTCGGCGGCGGCCCCGTTAGTCGCCGACGTGGTGATTTATGGCGGTAACGCGGCCGCCATCGCCGCCGCAGTCCAGACGAAGCGCATGGGCAAATCCGTGCGTGTCGTTGCCCCGGAACATCACCTCGGCGGCCTCATGGCCAGCGGCCTGGGCTGGACGGATTCCGGCAACAAAGCTGCCATCGGCGGGCTGTCGCGCGGGTTTTTCCACCGCGTGTGGCAGGCTTATCAGGCAGACCCGGCTTGGACCTGGCAAACGCGTGCTGCATACGGCACACGCGGACAAGGCAAAGCCGCGGACGACGGCGGGCAACCGACGATGTGGACGTTCGAGCCGCACGTGGCTGAGCACATCTTCGAAGACTGGCTGCGGGAAAATGACATTCCGGTGCACCGCAACCAATGGCTCGAGCGCCAACACGGCGTGACCATCAAGGATGGACGCATCCTCGCCATCACCACCCTCGACGGCAACATATATACCGGAAAAATGTTCATCGACGCCACCTACGAGGGCGATTTACTAGCGGCGGCGGGCGTTAGCTTCACGGTGGGACGAGAGGCTAACGAAAAATATGGTGAGTCTCTCAACGGTGTGCAGGTGCGTCACGCCGTCAAACATCAGTTTGAGAAACCGGTGAGCGCCTGCGTGGTGCCAGGTGACCCGGCCAGCGGCTTGTTAGCGCGGGTGTCGGCGCTGCCACCGGCTGCGGACGGCAGCGCCGACGACAAGGTGCAGGCGTATTGTTTTCGCACCTGCCTGACCGACCATCCGGACAACCGCGTGGCCTTTGCCAAGCCGGATGGTTACGACCC
>CAIQXC010000125.1 GCA_903875675.1 Akkermansiaceae bacterium | reverse complement strand
GTGAAGTGGTCACACTCACTCCCGCCGCCTGGCTCAAAGCCCGCGGCGGCAAGGCAAAAGGCCGGGCTTGAATACGTTGCGCTCATAGAAGCCGCAACTATGACGCCAACGCTAAGCCCACGCTAGAAAGTTCATACGGTGCTTGGGACCCCGCTTACAAAGCAATACGCAAGACGAAACCTTATGCCCCCCTCCACCGGATTCGAGTTGTTCCTAAAGCGTGCCAAAACCGCCATTGGCATGACCATGGCCGCGTATCCCGATCAATGGAGATGGACCAACGGAATCCAGCAGGAGCGGGCAAAAATGCTGCTGCCGCTGGCTTGGCTGCTGCGCGTGGAAGACACGCCAGAGCACCGCGCCTGGCTACGCAAGATGGCGGAGGACCTGCTTGCCGCCCAAGGCGCGTGCGGGCCATTCGCGAGGAGATCGGCCTGGCGGGAAAGGGGGGGGGCCGCCGCCCGCGTCTAACGAGTCCTACGGCACCGCCGAGGCACCGCTAATCCAAACCAATGGCGATGCCGCCTGCGATCTGCTCTACACTTCCAACTTCGCCTTTGTCGGCCTGCACGAAGCCGCCACGGCCACCAGCTGTCACCGCGAGGCAGCACGAGCGCCTTGCGGTGGACGTTAGAACGTGTATTTCAGCGAGATGGAATAGAGATTGCGCTGGTATTCGCGACCTTCGGCGTATTGCGTCGAGGTGCCGACGACCGCCGTTTCCTTGTTCACCGCGTTGTCATGGGACCACGATACCTCCGCTGCCACATTGGAGGAAAACGCATAACTGGCCATCAAGCACGGGGTGTAAATCCAGTCATTCCGAAGCGCGGGGTTCTGCCACACGCAGTTGTAAACCGTGCAGCCCACACCCACGGTGAGCTTGTCAGAAAACTCATGCCGCCAGCTCAGGTCATACTTGATATCCTGATAGACACTCTGGCTGGTGAACGCCGGTTGCTCAAAGCGCGTCATCTTGAGGGTGCATCTATCCTCCTTGGTGGGCAGCACGGTGAACTGGCCGTCCACATACCAGAGCGTCTTGCTGCGGTCGAAACCGGCTGGCGTTGCATCCAGCCAGTCGCGCATATCTGGCCCGGTCATCACGGCGAGTTTAAGCCACGGCACGGGTTCGCCTTCGATGCCGACGAGCAAGCGCTGGTAATTGTTATCGTAGGGGCTTGCAGCTGTAATGACGCTGCCCGGCACGGTGCCTTCCTTTAGCACGGTGCCTTGGCTTTGGTGGCCGTACCGATAACCGACAAACAGTTTGGTCTTGTCCATCACCGCGTAGCCGAGGTCCATGCCGCCGCTCACCTCCCAGCGGTCGATGTAGTTGTCGTAAATATAGCTGTTCTTGTTAGCCGCCAGATTCGCCTGCTGCTCGGCTTCGAAATCATGGACATAACTGGTAAACACCGGCCGGAAAAACCACTTATCGACCGGAATCGTGACTTTGATGCTGTCACGATAAAGCGCGGCGTCACACCGGTCGCGCATGGGAATGCCGCCCATGGCGCGGCAATCACCTGGCCGCATGGTTGTTAGGGCGAGGTCGCTGCCTTCGGTCCAGACCGAGCTGTTAAGCCATTCGTAGGAAACCTCGCCGATTTTGCCGGTGAAATTGAGGTTGGCGCGATGGGCCACGTAATTTTGGGAAGGAGCGGACTCGTACCAAACCATGTCCGGTGCGTAGGACAAGGTGGCCGAGAACGCAGGCCCGGCAAGATAGGTTAGGTTCAGGGATGGTGTGAGCGTAGTGACCATCGAGCCCTTGTTAGGAATCGCAATGGGAGAGTTCGGCGGCGGGGTGAGATTGGGATAGGCTGCCGTGTCGAGAAGGTAAACATTGTCATCGTAGGTCTCCTTCAGCGTGAGGTCCGCCTTGAGCGTGAGCTCGTCGGTCAGTTTGAAGCCTTGGGCGCGGGCACCGTGGGCGGTGGCCAGGATAGTCGTGAGGCAGAGCAGCCGCGCAAGGCTGGCCGGTTTCATACAGGGGGTCGTCAGTTGATGCATCATTTTGTTTGGTTCTGTGATCCGGTCAGCCGTTCGCCCGTGTAATCGGGGTGGTGGCTGGCACCGTCAAAGTCGATCATGACACGTCGGCAGGAGGGCATCCAGTGGAGTGGCCGCGGGTCGGACTTTCGCGGGACCCAGCATGCATCAGCCATGCGGAAGACGCTCCGCATATCCTGTGATTCTCATGGCGTCCTGTATGCTATCTGATTTTTGCCTACGTCGATCCCGCCTCGGGCCGCCCACTCATCTCCACCTTTCAGGATTTTATGCCG
>CAIQXC010000124.1 GCA_903875675.1 Akkermansiaceae bacterium | reverse complement strand
CCAATCAGCAATCACCATTCGACAATCAGCAATCGATCGACAGAGCTCACGTCGAAGTCCTCTTCGCATTTCGAATGGTCTGAGGCATGCCTCGGTAGGTTAAACAAGGGTCGAGGTCAGGTATTCCGACCTTGAGGGGCGGATGCCATCCGCGGGTTGACATTCCCGACGCTTCCGCTACATGCTGACGGCATGAGTCATTCACCGCAAGACGCATGGTTTTACTCGCACGAAGGCGAACGCCACGGCCCGGTGGCGTTGGCTGACCTACGTGCTATCGCCATGGCAGGCTGCCTCGATCCGAGATTGGACTTGGTGTGGACGCCGGGCATGGCGGAGTGGCAGGCAGCCGGAGATGTCGCGGATTTATTTGAGCGCCGGGTGAGCGATGGCCAAGCCTCCACTCACTATCCTTATATGCCGCCCCAGATGGAGTCGGTCGCCGAGTTGATGAAGCGCGGTGACCCATGGCCGGGCGTACGCCGCCGCGCCTACCTCACGGCCAGTCTGCTGTTGCCACTCATGGTGTCTGTTGCGCTCAGCAACAGGTCAGCCCTGCTGACTCATCTGCGGGGACCTGTCGGATCTGATCCCCTTACCCTCGGTGCGTTGCTGGCGCTGGGCCTCATCGCCCTCTACTACGGACTGCAGCGCTTGGTAAACCTCGGCATGAACTGCTGGTGGTTCTTGGGCCATTTCGTTCCCATTCTCAACCTGTGGGTCGGCTATCGCTGCTTCGCCTGCCCCGCCGGCTACGCCTATCACAAAAAATTGGGCGGCACCGGCATCGTGCTGGCCATCTTCTACTGGCTATTTGTGGCTGCGGTGATTTTTGCGCTCGTCGCAGTAACGTGCTATGGCAACGAACCGCAGGTGGCGGAAGCGTGTCGGTTAGTTCGCGAGACCATCGGGTATCTCCGCCCGCCAGCCCACACTCACTGAGGCCCAAACATCCGGGCATCATATCCTCCCGATGTTTCTTCTAGCAAAAGGCACGGGGCGATAGTTATTCAAATCGGTTAGGAAGTGTATAAGAATTTCTATCATCGAGTCAACCCAAAAATAATTAAAATTTTTTATTTGACTTCCTGAGGGGAAAAGATAACTCAGCGAGTGGTTAGCAAAACTAAAACTACAATCAATCATCATGAAAGCACATACGGCAAAGAAATTCCGGGTTCAATTGGGTAGCGGTTCAAAAATCACCGCGTTCTTGTTAGCACTACTTGGCGCTAGCGGCTCGGTGCAGGCGGCGACCTCCGTGAATCTGCTAGGTGATCCGGGTTTTGATGTCAACCCGCTCCAGGACTTTACCACGGTGCTCAACAACTTTGCCGCGCAGCAGGGGAAATGGGGGTCGGAAGTGGGAACGATCGTTACAGGCACGTCGTCTGACGGTGTGGTACCGAATAGTGCGCCGAGCATGCTCAGCATGACGAATGCTGATGGCGGCGTGACGACTCAAACCGCCCAGGTGATTGATGTGACGGCCTTTGCCGCAGCGATTAACGCAGGCGACGCGACGTTTGATCTGGAGGCCATGTTTACCACCGGTAAGGGATACAGCGGTGCCGATGCCGGCATCGTGGCGATGTTCTTTACGAACAGCAGCTATTATTCGCCCAACACTCCCGCCCAAATGAGTGCGGGCAAGGCGCTCGATGCTGACGTAGGCTGGGAGACGGTTTCACTCCACGGCGCAATTCCCGTCGGCACACAGTGGATGGCCGTGCAGGTGCTTTACAGTGACGCTTCGCTTGCGAGTGATCAATCCGGCTACGTCGATTCGGCGAGCCTCACCATCACCACTATTCCAGAGTCTAGCAGTTATGCATTGCTCGGTCTCGGTGCAGGTGCGCTGCTTGTGCGCCGCCGCCGCTGAGCGGGGCGCAATGTCGTCCGAGATTTACCGGGGCAAGTCGCAGGCAAGCAACAGTTGAGGAGTCTTGTAGCGGCGTATCTATGACCGCCGATGT
>CAIQXC010000123.1 GCA_903875675.1 Akkermansiaceae bacterium | reverse complement strand
TTTTGCCTTTTCGTCGCGTCGATTACCAACTTTTAAAAAATATTAGATGAACACTCAAAAATCTACTGCATATCCCTCTGGCTTCTGCGTCAACTCCCGCAATCTCCATGCGAACCTCGGTATCGGCCGGGATTACTCGAACTGGTTCAAGGACCGCATGGTAAAGCCCGGACTCGTCAAGGATGTGGACTTTACCGTCGTCAAGAGACCTCGCGGATGTATCGACTACTTCCTTGCCTGGGCGGCTGCGGAGAAGGTCCGGGACTTTGAGACCGATCGAAAGGCCATCAAGAACAGCTCGAAGGCCGGACGAGCGATCAAGAATGCCCAGGACCGGATTGAATCCGCCCCAGAGCCGACCGTCCGCGTGCTGACGGAGGTGACTGAAGATGCCCGCAGGCGCATCGATAAGGCCCTTAATCGGGCTCCGTATCTTCTTGGGAAGGTGCCCCCTCTCCCGGAGGGATTTCTGTACTTTGGGAAGGGGCCATTGCCCCATCCTCCGGAGGGGAGCTCCCACGACGTCATGGGTTGTCGTCTGACCTCCAAGGACTGGGAAGCGCCCAATGGTGGATCTAGTCCCTACGTCTACTATGCGCTTCGCGCCGGCTCCGAGATCGCTACTAAGCACCGTCTCTTCGCTGGGGGAACTGTCGAGTACTGGCTGGCTACTCTTCCCGAGCCGTACGCAACGAAGGCGCTTCGGGCACGTACGGAGGTTGGAAGACAATACAGCAAGAAGGGGTCCAGCTTGGCGGTCTCCCTCCGCTACGGATTTCATTGGGCAAGCTCTCGGGAGGGGGGCTCCTTCTGGGCCAGAGTCGAAGAGTTGATTCGCGAAGGGTTGCCTCTTCCAGACCTCAATCTCGATCCCGTTTCGGTGGAATCCGTGATGCCTCCCGAGGCCCAAGCCCCCGTCGAGGCCCAGGCCCCGAAAGGCGTCCCATCCCCGGAACCTCCGGTCAGCTCGCCCGTCGAAGCCCTGGTCGCCACAGAGCCTCCGAGCTGCCCGCAGATCACCACTCAAACGGGACCTCTCATATCGTCCCTAGAGATTGCCAGCCTTACGGGGAAGCGGCATGGACATGTGATGCGCGACATTGAGAGTACGCTCGCCGAGGCCGGAATCAGCCAACCCAAATTTGGGTCGGCCTATTCGGACGCCCAAGGAAAGGAGCGCCCCTGCTACTTCTTGCCCCGTCGCGAATGCGATCTGGTGATGTCGGGCTACTCGGTTCCTTATCGCCTGTTGATCATCGACCGCTGGCGCGAACTGGAAGCCATGGTCAAACAACCGCTTGAAATCCCGACCCACTCCGAGACCCTTCGGCTCTGGGCCGACAGCCTGGATGCCCAAAAGAGGGCTGAAAAGCAGGCTCTGGAATACCGGCTTGCACTCGAAGAGAAGGATCAAGCCTTCGTCGAGGAGAGGCGGAAGAGCGAGGAGCGGGGGCGGATACTGCTCCAGCTCGATGAATATACCACCGAAAAGGAAGAGCTGATTGCCGAGCTGGAAGAAGAGAGTGCCCAGAAAAGTGAATTACTGGCCAAGGCCCTTCCGAAGGCTAAAGCACTCGAGATCCTGTCCGATTCGGATTCGCTGTTCTGCGTCCGGGACGCCGCTTCGGACCTCGGGGTCCGTGAGAAGCTGGAATTGATTCCTTATTTGATTAAGCACAAGTGGATCTATTATCGGACTTCTTGGACTACGGACATCCCCCCACGCGAAAAGAAGATTCTCCGGGCTCATGGACACGCGAAGGAGAAGGGGTTTGTGGTGCAGGTGATCGCTCCCAAACTAGTCAATGGTGAGATCAGGCACTTCGACCAGGCCAAGATCACCGGGGCCGGGATGAAGCGGCTCGCGCTCGATCCCTCTATCCAGAATGCACAGGGTTAGGAGTGTGGATGTATCTACCGCGATCTATTGTGAGGGTTGTCGCTGGACAGCATGCTTGCCTCAAGCAGGTGGAACAAGGAAGGGCAAAAAGGAGGAAGCTCATGCATCTGCGGCAATGGTGCTGTTGGCAGAGGGATCTGATGATGAATTTCAAA
This sequence comes from Akkermansiaceae bacterium, assembly GCA_903875675.1. Taxonomy (GTDB): domain Bacteria; phylum Verrucomicrobiota; class Verrucomicrobiia; order Verrucomicrobiales; family Akkermansiaceae; genus Luteolibacter. Next base: position 5,680 of record CAIQXC010000123.1, on the reverse strand, counting down.
CAATCCAGAATGCAAGTGTCGGGGGGATTTCATTCCCCGACCTATGCAGTTGTTCCCTCCCTCCTCTGCCACTGCCATTCTTACTAAGGGTGGCGGCATTGCCAGCAGCAGAGACCACCGGTACTTTCCTCTGCCACCACTGCCATTTTGACTAGGAGTGGCAGCAGCAGAGACCACCCCTTCTACCTCTGCCACCACTGCCAGTTTTCGGTAAATTGGCAGCAGCAGCAGAGGCCATCATCACCCGAGCCTGTAATCACTCATCGGAGATTACGGCTCCTTCGTGCAGCAAGGTCTGGCCCTTAGTCGTGAGAACGTAGCGGGTATTACTCCCAGTGCCACATTGTTCAACCCAGCCATGTCCCGTCATCCTGGACAGCATCCCCCTCGCACTGGCACTGTGCACATTCCAAGGGCCTTCACATTCAGCCCTCGACAGCCTCGCATCCGGCCGCCCCTGCCAAGCCCTCCTCATGTTGCTAAGATCGCGATGTTCAGGCAGGGCACGATTGATGTGACTGGAAGGCATGGGGTCGGCAAGCCTGAATCGCCTGGTGCCCTCATCATAATGAGCGACAAGATCACTGAACGATGGAAAGCCCCGGAGCTCTGCTGAAATCAGGAAAGTATCTTCCTTGCCACGCCTTTCCATAGTGACTATGGCATCGGGTGCCATTGACTTTGCCACTGAGCCGAGGATCTGATCCCCTGGACTACCATTGCCCCCCTTGCGGAAATGATCGATGACAACCACCCCGCAGCCCATTTCCTCGGCCACATTGGAAAAGCGCCTTAGTGCCACCGAGACCGCCGCCACGTCGTTAACATCGCCTATAAAGAGTGGATAGAAGCAGTCCACAATCACAAGTGTTCCCTGCACGGCGCTTCGCCTGATTTCAGCGATGATGGCATCGGTCAGATTCCCAAGTTCCAGTCCCCTGAGAGCGTGGAGACGAATCAGCCTGGCCGCCTCGTGGCGTTCACAAGCAGCCGGGATCGCTTCCAAAGCCGCGCACAAGCGTTCTGCGGCCTCGTCGGTTGGATTTTCTATGTCAAAGAACAGGGCGTTGCCCCGGGTCACTGCGAATCCGATCCCATCGGAGGTCAGAGCATTTCCGTTGCCGAACAAATTGCGGCCGAGTGCCACCGCTAGAGCCAGTTCTATTGCAAGAAATGACTTCCGAGATTTTGCCCTGCCTGCCAGCAGCATCAGCCAACCATGACGAAGGAGGCCATCGATGATCACCGGAGCACGCTCCAGCGCCCTCTGTTCAGGCCCCTTGTCAAGCATCGCGCAAAGGTCGATCAGCGAGCCGTCCATGGGCTTCCAGCCCAGCTTGCCGGCCTCGTCGAAGAGGTACTTAGCAGGGATGCGGTCGAGGCCTGCCCTGAATTTTTCAGCATACTCGCCTGCGCTTTCCTCCGGTAGGAGTTCCTGAAGTAGGGTTATGGCGAGATGGTCATCTTCGATCGCGTCGCGCGTTGCGCTGATGAGCCTGAGCCATGAATCATAGTCGGGCCGCCCCCCACGCGCAGCAATCAATGCCAGTGCGGAGCGGACCATGCGAGCGCTGAAACGACTGGATGCACCACCAACGCCCCCTGTAGGTCCTGCTGGATCGCCGCCGCTCTGGCGCTGAGAGCTGTCGGGACCGTTCACAGCGTCGGTCCTTTTACACACCTCTGCGGCCTCAAACTGAAGTACGGGGCCGTTGGCGACATGGATCTCAGAATCAGACGAGAAATAGCAAAGACGCGTGGCATCCTTGGTGGCGGGATCGAGCCGAGCACCATATGTGTCCAGGAAATACCGGCTGACCACCTCAAAGGACCCAGAGTGCAACGCGGCATCCGGTGGAATGGCAACGATGGCCTTTAGGTGATGGCTCGTCGGTGACCTGAAGACCATCACGATGTGCGGGTCAACACGCAGACGCTCAATAATGGTATCAACATCGCATGGTGCCACATCGTCCAGATCGACTTGCAGGAGTCCAGTGTGCTCAAAAGGGACCCCCTTCATCCTCCTGCCAGAAAACACACCTGAGGTAGTGAAGGCAGCTAGCTCCTTTTTCAAAGCCCTGACGGCTTCATCACTGGCACCGGCCGCGATTTCTGCGCGGATCCGTTCAATACTAGTCTGGAGGCCGGGATCGCTTCTGACAAATTCAGCGACTTTGGCAACCGGTATTGTGCTCTTTGCTTCCATCGCTGTGACCTTCTTATACAAGCTCAGCTCGCGCGTCAGGATCTCGTCGATTGGTATCCAGGTTCCGGTCGACTGGTCGGTTCCATCACTGCTTTCAGAAGCGACGACTCCAGCTTCGTCCAGAGCTGGATTGTCAGGATCGGCATCATTCGCATGGATAGTGGTACCGTCAGTTGAGGATCCATCACCAGTGCCTTCACGCGGGGGAGCATCAGTTTCAAGGAGCACATCAGTACCACTGTCGGGCATCGACTCCGATTCCTCCTCAATGAGATTTCCGGGTGGCCCCGGGTCAGCAAGCGGAATTGCACTTGATGGATCAGGTGCGCGTGAGACGCGGGCATCGCCGGAGGAATTCCCCGCAACAGGCGCGACGGGGTGCCCTGAGTAATACGCGATGATGCTCGGCTGAGCAGGGGCCGGACGGGCCTCCGGGGTAGCATTGTCTGTAATGTTCATTGAATCTGCAATTTTGAGGTTGCAGACCGCCACCATAATGGATAGAATCTGACAGGGTTCAGCGCCTGCCGGGTCGATTCCATCAAGGGGTCGGCCTGGCTAGTTTAGCTGTTGAGAGCGGTTTTCCCCGTCGCTGATTTGCGGCCTGGCTTGCTGCGAGTCTCGTGGGCTTCGATTAAAAACTGCAAGGCGCTGCGACGAATGCGCACTGCGCGGCCCAGACGCACAACAGGTAAATCGCCAGAGGCGATCAATGTGTGGATGGTTCTAACACTTACGGCCAGTTGGCGGGCGGCTTCGGGAATATGGAGCAAGTTGCTCTCTGCTTGATTAGTCATGGCCAATGCACAGTGGTGCACGATTCCGCGTAGTTATGCAGGTCTGACCGGAAACCCCACAAGTCCGGGTGTTAGTGTCCGTGGTCGGACAGATTGGTCACCAAGTCTGCCGAATTTCGAGGCAAGTATATCTTGCCACTCTTACCGGCATGCATCGGATGCCCCATGGCTTTGTGAGTGGCGTGAAAGGTTGTAGCAAAAGGTGGCGACTATTGAGGTTGCCTTCAAAAAGCCGGATCAAAAGGGTGATCAAGCCCGGATCAACGCGGACCGAGACCTGAACAGAGCGCCGACGTCCCTCCTCATGCCGGATCAAATGTCTGTCAAGACACCTGCTAGGAATCGGATCAGGGATATTGGCGGAAGCCGGTCGTGCAACCTAGATCCTGTGACAACGTCTGTATATCGTCTTCCTTTGGCGCGACATCTTCGGGCTACGGCTCTGGCCTCCCTTAGCATTCGGCTGGGCCGCCACCCCGGACCGCTCTTTTTTTTGGCTTCTTAAGCCCCATCAGAACCTCCGATGCCGACATCTCTGACTTTCCGTCGTTGCACGCCCATGTAATGATTTCAATCTCGTCGCGTCCCTTGAAAACCTTTGATTTCAAGATTTCCTCACTGGAGCGGCATGAGCCGAAACTCGAAAGGGAGCGCCACTTGGATTGCGGTTCGATGTTCAGTTTTCTACATACCTTGTCAATAAGATCGGAGTAGAGCACTTCATCGAAGTCATCCTTCTCGTCTTCGCTGCCGTGATGCCAAATCCTGTCCGCCCACCTTGATTCCCATTTTAACCATTCGTGATCAAACGCTTCCCTTTCCGACCGGTTGGCAAACGCCACTTTGATCCTGCTTTCAAGCTGGCCCTCGTTCGTAATTAGCCCAAGAACGCGGGGCTTTCCGGAAATTTTTTTGCCTTCGACAGAAAGGAGATCTTTGAACGACGAGGGGTATTCTGAGCTGATATTCTGCAAAAAATCATGTGCTCTTTCCAACAGGCTGACTGCATCGAGCAAATCGACATCGGTGACTGTCTTATGTCGGCTCATGCTATGTGCGAGGGTCGCGAGCTGATAGGGGCTAATGTTTAATTCCGCTGGAGTCGTCGGCGGCGTACTCAGTTTAGGTGATGTCTTTGATTTTGATACCTTTCTTGCCTTTTGGGAGGTGGCTTTGTCCGATTGCTCGGCACTGGACGGGGCACTGGTATTGGCCGGTGATTTCGTCTGCGAGGCGCTCTTGACAGTACTCATCTTGTAGCTTTCTGTTTTGGAGTCTTAGGTTTGGCTTCGGCGGCGGTGCCGGTTATTGGGATGACGGTGCCGGGCTGTGGCAGTGTCTCGGGTCTGATGGCCCAAAAGGCGGCGGCCTCGGCATCGGTGGCAAAGCTGGCATAGTGGGCCCAAAGCACCGCCGGGCTTCCACCGTGCCCCATCTGCAGGCTGGTCTTGCCAGCGTCTTGGAAGTGATGGAGGTGCATCGTGGCGTACGTGTGACGCGCGCCATTGTGCGGGGTCTTGAATTTCTTGGGCAGCTTGCGCCGGGCTTTATTGAACAGGGTGGTACGCGTTGAGGCTGCTGGAGCGATAAGTCCGGCTTGTTTGGTGTAAGGGGCGAGAAATGCGGCAAGGGCGGGTTGGATGTCTACCACGCGAGGCCTTATCTGCTTTCCCGCGGAGGTGATTCGCAGGTTGATTTTGTTCCTGCCCAAATCAATCAAGTTCCAATCGATTTTGGAGGCTTCGCAATCGCGGAGACCGGCGAAGAACTTCAGCGCCCAAAAAGGTACGATGGCAGGGGCCTCGCTCACAAGTGCGGCAAAGAAAACTGCAACTTCGGCAGGCTTCAAAATGCCAGGGTCAATTTTGGGGACTTTCACCTTGGCGGCGTCGGTCACGGGGTTTTCTCCCACCGTGCCCTCCGCTTTGCACCATTCAAAAAACGCGTGCAGTATGAGCCTGAAATTTTTTTTGCTCCTAAGTGAGAGCGGGACGGGGGTTGATGAGCGAGATGAAGCAGATTTTGTGGCTAATAGGCCAAGGATCCATTTTGAGATTTCTGCCGTGGAGATCGTTGCCAGTGTGCGCTCGCCAAAGTCGCGACTGAAATGGGCAAGACGGGTTTTCAACGAGAGCTTGTGCAATTTTCCCGTACCATCGGCGTCCTTGACGGCAAGATAGGTTTCAACCGCGACTGCCACCGTGCAGCCTTTCTGTGACGCCTCCCACCGCGTGCCAACGTCGCGCAACACATCGAGCAATGATGGCGGAGGATTGTGGGCAGTGCGTGCCACCACGGCCCGCCAATAGGCGATGGCGGCCCGTTCTCCCTCGGCAATGCCTGCGAAGTCCGACCCTGTCGCCCCTAGCTCCTCAGATTTCAACTTGGCCCACGTCAAAGCTTGGGTGTTGTTGGTAAACCACTTCACCAGACGTTTGCCACCGGGGCCGGGCCAGCGGACGGCAAACGGATAGCGGATAGGGCCGCCGTCGCTCTTGCTCACTCCACCTGGAAAGCGGACAATTGATTTCTTTGGGGCTTTCTTGCCCCTCGGGGTAGCTGCGCGCATGCCGAACCGTGTGGGAAAAGAGAGCTCTTTGCAAGCAAAAAACGATAAAAAACGATACATGTAGCGTAAAACCCTTTGTTTATATAGCCTATAGGTGGTTTGCAA
>CAIQXC010000122.1 GCA_903875675.1 Akkermansiaceae bacterium | reverse complement strand
GCCTCGTCATTCTCATAGAGCGTGTAGTGCGATTGCAGGTCCGCCACGTTGGCCGTGTATTGCGACGCAGTGACCTGGGTCCAGCTCGTGATGCGGCGGCCGCCGTAGATGCGGGTTCCAAGATTCGGCGCACCTTGGTAGGTAATCGTGTGGTTGTTGGTCCCGCCGTCACGGTCGTCGAAAACAACTGCTTCTTCGATGAAGTAGTTGCCCGCGCCGATATGCACGGTGATGTCGCTAGGCATGCCGCCGGCGATTTGGGTGCGCAGCACATCACGTGCGTGCTGAATCGTAGCAAAAGGCGATTGCTGGGTGCCTGAGTTGCCATCATTGCCAGCGGGCGAGACGTATATATCCGTCGCCAGCAGCGGTTGGCAAAACAGCAGAACCGTCAGCAAGGGAAGAAGTCCGCACGAGCGGATCATGAATGGCGCGTTGTGATTCATAAGAGTTTTCTTGAGTTTAGCCAAAATTACCGTCAAGCTCAAAAGCCGAGCCCGAATATGTGTCGATAGTAGCGGCGTACCTATGACCGCCGACGACCCTGAATCGCCAGTGAACCGGCCGCCGCTACAAGACACCTCATTGGCTATCGGCGGTCGCAGACACGCCGCTACACATCACTCGGCCCGCACCCGCACGAAGAGCTTGTCACCCGCTGGCGGATTCATGAGCGTCACCTCAACAGCAGACACGCCTTTGCTATCGGCAATTCCAACATTCACCGTCATGTCGGCTGGAAGAACCTGAGCCCATCCCTGCAAGTCCGCCGAAGCCCACACCGTGTAGGTCAGACCGCTGGCCGCATAGCGGGTGTAGCTGAACGTGTGGCTGGACTTGTCGAGCGGAGCGATGATCGGATTGACCGACAAACCCGTGGTAGGATCCAACCCAAAGGCGAATTCCTGGAAGTTGCTCAGACCGTCGCCGTCCGGGTCGTGCGTTGGATCCGTGTCGGTGAAGGCATTCGCAAAGGGTCCGGCCGCCCAGGTCTGATAGGGTGTGGAGCCACTTATCGGGTAGGCCAGGATGACCACGCCCGAGCCGCCGCCCGAGCCGCCGCCGCCACCGCCCGTATTGGGAGCGCCCGAACCGGAAACTCCTCCAAAATCACTCGGGCCACTCCCACCGCCGCCCAGTCCGCCAGCACCGTGGGCATTGCCGCCACCGCCACCGGCGTAATAGAGGATCGTCCCGGTGATATCACACTCCAGCCCGATTCCACCGGGTTGACTGTCGCCTTTATGACCCGCGTGCCCCGCGCCGCCACCCGTGGACCAATTACCGTCCATGGGAGAGTAGTGCATGCCGGGGTTACCTGGAACCAAGGTGCTGCCGCCGTCGATGCTATAACCTCCCTGATCCCCACCGTCGGTATATCCGCCCCCGAGAGTGCCTCCATAAGCAATCAAAGCATCAAAGATCGAGTTATACCCATTGCCGTTGGCTCCACCGTTCCCGACAGCAACCGCAACGCTCGCTCCAGGTGTCACTTGCCATTTGCAACCGCTTCGCCGGAAACCCCATGATAGGCGCGTGCCAGCACCGCAATGTTTCGCTCGTCACCTTGCAGCTCGCCCACTGGACGCGCTAACAGCGACTCCAAAGGCAGCAGCGAATCCGGCCCGGGCTTGGCAAACCCGTACAAGCCGATGCCTTCCTTCAAGGCGGCCGGCACAATCGTGCTCGCATCCTGTCCATTCCAACCGGCCAGACAGGTGATAAGTCGGGTGTCCTTGCCGGTCATCGGCGTCACCGCCCGGACCCGCTCCAGATCCCCCCCTTCATTCATCAACCAGTCCACTTCATTATACATCGCCGAATCAACCACATGCGGATGGGTCGGATTGTTGCTGGTCAGCCAGATGATGCACTTCGGGTTGGTCTCCTTCGCAGCCTTGTGAATAACCATCCAGCACCTCTCAATCGCCTTGCGACCATAGGCAATATCTTCCTTCGGAGTCAGCTTGCTCTCACCCGGAAACGCCTCACCCATGAGTTGATGGTACAATTCCTTCTCACAGGGAAGCCATTTTCCGCCGGTGGACGCGCGCTCAGGCTGCCACACCCAGTCGATCATGAACCCGTCAATCCCGGTTCTTCTAATGGCATCACCGATAGACGAAGAGAGGTAGGTCAAATACGAGTCAGTAAACGGGATATGACAGCTACTAGGTAACCCGTAGCTAAGTTCGGGATGTTCCTGACCCCAGCGGGTGTTGGCACCAATGCAGAAATATCCCATCACGAGCATGCCGTCCTGATGGCCCAGGCGGACCATCTCCGGCAGGAAGTCGTGTTGCAGCCCCGGCTGTTGGGGAACCACGCCGCCTTTGTACCATGCGTAGCCGTTGCAGGAGACGCAGAACGTCTGGATGACGTTGGCACCCATCGTCTTGTACCATGCCACATGCTTTGCCGGATCAGCGTCGGCCCACGTGCCCGGCTTGGGAAAGGCGTTAGGGCCGCCCGGCCCCCAGTTGAAGTCGATGCAATATGCCTTGATGTCCCTGATGGATTCAACCGTGACCGGCGTATCCGCTTTCTGGGCATGCGAAGTCACAGCCAGGACTGCGGTTCCTACGCATGCCAGCACAATCTTCATGAATTCAGTTTTCATAAAATTTAGGGTCGCCAGTGCGCACCGACGACCCCTTTGATCCCGGAGAAAAACCAGTAACTCCGCGAAATGATTGAGAATGATGTTGTCAGTTGCCCGTTGAACTTGGGTGCAGTACTTGGCCCGGCACCGCAATCAACTGACAACTGACAACTGACAACTCTTATCTCCGGATCACTCAGCCTGTACCCGAACGAAGAGCTTGGGCCCTGCTGGGGGGGATGTGAGTGTGACCGCCACTGTCTCGACGCCGTCACTGCTCGGTGCGCCGACGCTCCCAATCATGTTGGCTGGCAGAACTTGGTTCCATCCTTGCATGTCTGCGGACGTCCACACCGTGTACGTTAGACCGGTATTCGCGGTCCGCGTATAGCTGAACGTGTGGGTCGCCTTGTCAAACGGCACAATGATCGGATTAACCGAAGATCCCTTGGTCGGATCAAGACCAAACGCATATTCCGCAAAGTTGCTAACACCATCGCCATCCAGGTCGGCAGCAGGATTGGTGAGGTTGGCACTTGGGTATCTCGAACTGGCCCAGTCGGCGTAGCTCAGCGTGGACGGCGGGTTTTGATAGTGAGCCTGAATTTCATCAATCATTAGGGCTCGGGAGTATAGCGCGACGTCCTGGATGTAGGATGGTGCGGGGGTGTTTCCGTTGCGCGAACCAACCGAGAAACCGGGCTGAGTGGCGCTGGCCGGTTGATAGATCGGGGCATCTGCCGATGCATCAAGCACACCGTTCACATAGAGGCGGACTTTGCTCCCATCGTAGGTGGAGACGACGTGATACACGCTACCAGCGACGATGGCCGTTGCACCTTGGGCCGTGCCCGTGCCAGTCCCTGGTGTTCCCCACTGCAATGCAAACCCTGCACCACCATTATTCTTCCAAAGCGCATATCCCCAACGCCCATTTGAGGGCACTGATCCGCTGCGGTCCTGCATAGACACTAGATATTGCGATCCTGTTGTGGTGGGTTTGACCCAGCATTCAACGGTGTAGGCATTCGACGGATTCAAACTCGAGTTATAGGGTGCCCGGGTGTTAGTCGCGTCTGCCAACCCTGCATTGGTAAACAAGACCGAGGGGTTCGCGTCAGATCTCAGACCAGTCTGGTTCAACGAGTACGTGCCGCCATAGGTCATGGAATTAAGGCCGCTTGCAAGGTCAATCGCCGTGGTTCCATTGGTTTCGTCCAGAGGCCAGTAGGACACCGGGTTGCCAGCCAGAACACGCGCTTGATAGCCTGTGCCCACGTTAGCGCTCTTTATCACCGTCACCGTGTAATCGGTATAGGAAGCATCCTCGGCGGTGATTCGATACACCTGAGGCTCGGTGAAGTTACGAGCGGTGCCGGACGGGTGACTGCTGCTCGCGGCCCAGGAAAGGGTGTATGTGGGTGCCAGAGTGCTCAAGTTGGCCGAGTTAGGCACCACCATGAGGAAATTGGAGGAGTCAGTTGCCCATGCATAGCCATAGCCCGGGAAGTACAGCTTCGTCAGATCCTTGCCCGCACCCAAAGAAGCTACTGCGACCGTCACCACATAACTATTGACGTCGGCTCCATCGGTAACCGTATAAGTGGCCGGGTTGGAGTAGGCGAATGTCGGCGATGGCGCGGTTCCGCTGGTCTGATCACAGGTTCCGGTGGACACCGAAAATGTCGGATTCAGTGTCGCCAAATCCGTCAGGTTCGGCACGGTCAGGGCGATGGTCTTGGCTGTCTGGTCAATAACCCCGGCATAAATTCCATAATTGAATGAGGTGATCCAAGCTGCTGGGATCGACAGCAGACCGCTTGCAGGATCGAAGACCCAAGTACGGCCTCCCTCGGTACGCATCCAGTTGCTACCGATCTTTGTGAATCCCTGGACACTGAAATTGGGGGCGTAATATTCCTTCAGGGACGCCACATCGACCAACGACCAAGTGCCGCTACTCACCGTTACCTCCGAGGTGTCGATGACAAACGTGCCTTTCAGCTGGATGGTACCCGTTCCGGTGATCTTATTGCTGCCGGAATCGGTGACCTTGAATTTCAAACTGCCGGTGCCCTCACTTAGCATGACCCAACCAGCAGAGCTGATGGTTGTATCACCGGTGTAGGTGTTTGCACCGTTGAGAACCAATCCAGACCACCCCTCAACCGGGTAGTCACCCGTTGCGCTGATGACATTCAAACCACCCGTGCCTCCGATCGGTGCATTGATCACCACTTGACTGGTTAGATGGCTGGTAATATTGATATCCAGCGTCGAGTTGAGTGTGATGGCACCAAAATTCAGCGCCGCACCCGTCGTCGTGGATATATCAGTCCCACGGCTCAGGCTGGCATGAGACGCTCCATTGTCGAAAACAAGCGTTTTCCCCACACCACTGAGGGTTTGATTCGCGCCGCCATCACCACCGAGGTGGAGCGAGCCGATCGTGATGCTTGGGCTGGTGATGGTCCAGACGTTGGTCCCGGCTTGGGTATTGCAAGTCACGGCGGTTCCAGCAGAATTCGGATAGCCCGCCCGATCCCAGTGGGCGGATTCCCAATCATAGGTGCCGGCCGTAGTTGCCTTGACCCAAGTATATGGCGGCACATACTCTTCGACCGTCACGGTATAGGCATGAGTGACGGCCCCGTCCTGAATCGTGTAGGTGACAGGGCTATGTGCGGCGAATGTCGGTGAGGGCGGCGATCCGCTGGTCTGATCCATGCAGGTCCCGGAGAACTGGGTGAAGGACGGTGCCAGGGTCGCCAGATCCGTCCCGACGGGCACCGTCAGAACGATCGTCTTGGCGGCTTGGTCGATGACGCCTTCATATCCCGGAACCCCAAAAGTAACGATCTCGGCAAGCCCGGGATAACTCGTTGTCAGGCTATACTTCGCAGAGAGGTAGGCACCCACAGAGTTGAGCTCACCGGACGTGAGAATACGGTTGTAAACTAGCAGTTCCGAAATGTCGGCATTGGATAACTCCCCGCCGTTCATTCCGTTCAATTGAATATTGTTAGGTCCTTGAGTGCCGTTCTGATTCGACGCCACCAGGCCGCCTTCCGCGTAAACCGTGGAGTTCTGCCCGGCTCCACCGATGGTCGCAGCAAACAAGTGCGGAGCGGTATCAGAGGACAAACCGGCCTCATTGACCCACCCGTTGAAATAGAAACGATTTCGTTGGCCACCGTGGTATCCTAGCAGCCAGTTATTAGTCGACGCTGAAAGGACGCGGTTGTTGGCGCCTCCCGTTTCTCTCGAGACGTAAAAGATGGTCACCGGTCCCGCCGAGCGATCCACCCCGTCATTCATTGATGAGGATGTATCAAAATGCACGGTCGGGATTGCAGCGATACCGGAAGCCACCCAAGTCGGCGTGCCGGCTTTAAGCGTAGCCTTGCCAGTGCCACCAAACTTATCGCGCCATTCGGTCACGGTGTTAGCGTTCAGCGTCATCGTGCTTGCATCGCTGGCATCCAGCCACAGCGCGAGGTCGGCAGCCACGCCGCCTGGTGCGGGCGGGGCCACGGCAATCGTCACGGTATAGACGCGAGTGACGCCCACGCTACCGTCGATAACCGTGTAGGTAGCTGGATTTTGGACAGCGAAGGTAGGCGACGGAGCCGAGCCGCTCGTCTGGTCCGCGCATGTCCCGGAGTACAGCGTAAAGGTCGGATTGACGGTAGCCAGATTCGTGCCGTAGGGGACGGTTAGGGAGATGGTCTTTGCGGTTTGGTCAATGGAGCCAGTCGCACTTCCGTAAATGAATGAGGTGATCCATGCAGCGGGGAGGGCAAGCACGCCGGTGGCCGGGTTGAAGATCCAGGTTTTCTCGCCATCCGTCTTGGTCCAGACGCCGCCGCTCTTGGTGAAGCCCGTCACGCTGAAACTGGGGCCATAATATTCGCTCAATGTTGCCACATCGACCAATGTCCAACTGCCTGCAATCACAGTCACAGCCGAGGTATCAATATCTATAGAACCGTTCAACTGGATGGTGCCCGCGCCGGTAATCTTGTTGCTACCGGAATCAGTAACCGTGAACTTCATGCTGTTAGTCATATTGACCCAACCGGCTGAACTGATGACGGTATCACCGGTGTAGGTGTTTGCACCGTTGAGAACCAATCCGGACCACCCCTCAACTGGGTAGTTTCCTGTGGCGCTGATAACATTCAAGCCGCCCGTGCCGCCGATCGGAGCATTGATGACCACCTGGCTGGTGAGGTGGCTGGTGATGTTGATATCCAACGATGAGTTGAGCGTGATTGCGCCAAAGTTCAGGGCCGCACCGGTTGTTGTGGATATGTCGGTGCCCCGGCTGAAGCTGGCATTCGCCGCGCCATTGTCAAAAACAAGCGTACTACTCAAACCGCTGAGCGTCTGGTTCGCGCCGACGTCACCTCCCAGATGCATCGAGCCAAGGGTGATGGTCGGACTGGTGATGTTCCAAACATTGCTACCCGCCTTGGAATTACAAATCACAGATGTTCCAGCCCCATCCGGCCACTCCGTGGCGGGAGCCGGATCCGTTGGGGAGTATGTCCAATTAGTGCTTTCCCAACTATAGGTACCAGCAGCATTCCCCTTGTTCCAAGTGTATGTCCAGTAGAGGCCGCTGAGCGCAGTGATCTTGCCGTTGCCGCCGGGCTCAAGACCCGATAAGTCCCATGACACTTGGGGCAGATCAATGCCACTGTAATGTCCCGCCAGCGTGGAGCCACCGCTCAAATCAAAAAGGGTGTATGTTTGCCCCGCATCAAGGCTGCCATCCAGCAGCACCACTTTCAGTTTCGCACTATTCAGATCAATGATGCCCGGGCTGCTGGGAACAAACCGGTCCGAGCTCGGAACCCATGCATTCAACTCGAATTGCCAGGTCTCAGTGCCCGGATATGTCCAAGGACCTGCCAGCCCAGAGTCGCTAGCAACTCTGAATCCGCCGGCTCCAGTCATGAAATCCACATTCAGAATCGAGGTGGCGGCCGCGTCGCTCACCTCGACTGTCGCGATTTCCCAATTGGGTGCTGACTCCGAGTATCCATCGTCCCAGCCTCCGCGGAATTCAACGGCGACTGTGTCTCCGGCGTTGAACGTCCCGAGTGTTGCTGTGCTTTCGATATGGATCGATGAATCCCATCCCGCCGACTGGCCGGTAAATACCCACTCACCCCCAGTGAACACATTGCTATTGCCGTAGCCGTTGCTGGCGGCGCTCAGGTCACTCACATAACTGTTTTCGGAAAACGCCTCCGCAGGCAGATAAGTGGCCGCAGCTCCATTCTTGCTCACATACACCGCGCCACCGTCCCAGCCCTGTTCGAAATAATAGCGATGGGTGAATCTCAGGGTCACGGCTCCCGAAGTCGGCACAGTAAGTGTCCGGCTGGTAAGCTTGGAGTAAACATTGCCCGCACCGCCCGCTGCTGCCCAAAGTGCTCCCGAGTTGGGTACCATCGCCACTCCCGCTGTGGTCGGCAGTGGGGTGTCACCAATGGCACCTTCCCCGCCAACATGCATGATTTGCGCCTGTGCACTGGTGACCAAACCCAAAAATAGGGCCATGGCTAGGCTATTAGCGCGCTTGCACGGCGAATTCGCCGCTCCATTTACAACGGGTCTGTACCCCGCTGTCTGAATCTCTTTTGGTTGGGTTAATCTCATGGTATCTTTTATTGGTGTTTTGGGTATATCTGCCAGGAATATCACCGGGCAACGTGCTTGGAAAGGGATTGCCGAACGGCGGTCGATGCCATCGTTCGCACGCTCTCAATCCACAAGTGCCAATGTTGCGGCAAACCTCGCCAACAGTGCAAAGCCTTTGTGCCTGTCAGAAGAAGTTACAGGCTGGCAGTTCTTCCAAATTTCACCGGTTCTGCTTGAAAGCGAAAAATATTCACTTCGATTCGACCGCTTCACGATTGCTTGATGGCCACCTCCAACACATCATTCGGATAGATAACGGCATCCACAGCAAGTGTGATCAGCGCCTTGTCAGTCACGTACTCCAAACTGGCATCCAGCGGTAGGCCGTTCACCGTGACCGCCAGCAAAACCGGCTGAGGCGAGGGATTCAGGCCCAGTGAGATCGACTTCACACGCAACTTGCCATGCATCAGAGTAATCCGACTGATGAGTTGAGTCGTTTGCCCACTAACTTCTGACTTCTGAATCCTCTGTTCGTAGCTCCCCCACCCTTCCGCCGCCGTGAACGGGGCCTTGAAATTCTCGGGCGTCAGCCTCGGCGAAAATCCGATATGTCCTTTCGGCCCATGATGTTCAAATCCGGAAATGGCAATGAGCGCACCATAACTTGCCATGGATCGGGCATAATGATCGCCACATTCCACTTCATTGAACGGGTTGCGCTTGTTGCCATCGTAGCGCTCGTCAACCGTGCGCATGACCGCCAACCCTTCTTTGACCATCCCCTCGGCTATCATGTGTGCCGCCGCCTGATATTCGAACCCGTTCATCGTTTCACTCAGATAACAGGCAAACGGCGAATATATCCCGAACGGTACCTCCCGCCCAAGCGCATTGGCGGTCATGACCAACCCGCCCTCGCCATCCGCATGATACGGCCGGCCCTTGGGGTCCGCCTGGTCATCGTAAGCATCCAGATTGCGGGCAAAGTTATACTTCCAGATCGAACGCAGCGCGGAGCGGGTCGTCGTTTCATTCAGCACCCGTCCCAATCCCACCTGCCACGCCCAGCCCTGCCCCAGAACCTGATCGATATGGCATGTCTCATAGGCACCGAGCTTGTGGGGATTCTCAGGGTCGGCAACCTGTACAAACCACTCGCTATTAAAGAGTTTGGCATCCATTGCGGCGCGGCCCAACGCGGCCCGCTCGCGACAATCCCGCGCAAAATCCCCGTCACCCATCTCCGTTGCCAGTTGCTCGCCAGCCTTAAGCGCCGCTATATACAAACTGCTCAACCAAGGACTCTGCCCATACCACGGCTCATCCAGCGTCGTGAGCATCGAGCTGTCTAGCAACCCGTCGCCGTCACGATCACAGCCGTTCGCGTACTCAATGGATTTTCTAACCTTGGGCCAGAGACGCGCTAACATCCCCCCATCAGGACTCGTCTGATGCGCCCGCAGCACGGCTAAGACCGTGCCACAATGCCCGTCAATCGCTGACTCACCGCCATGCTCACCCCGGTACGCAATCGATCCGTCGGGCCGATACCCGAACCCGTACCAAACGCGCTCTAGCACATCCTGCTCAAGCTCGGGAAAAATCCGGGCATGCCCCTGGGCATAATGCCAGACGTGGTTCGGGTGCCCCAAACAGCTCCTGACCCCCTCGAACGTGTAAAATCGCCCGTCCGCAAAACGATAACAGGTCGTGCTCGCCAAACAGTCCAGCGGGATGGTCAATCTATCAAGAAACCAATAGGGCAGAGTTGAGTTATACCAAGTATCGCGCCAGAGCAATGTCCTATCAACAAGCTGCTTCCTGTTAGCGGCAATGTGCTCCGCCACTTCGGCGGCATCGCTGAAACGCTTGCTATAATAACAGCCTGTCTCACTGCCCCTGGCGAGGGTGGATAGATTTGTGAAATGCCATGTGATAACAAACTCAACTGTGCCACAGGCACCCGGCGCAAGCGTCAGGGACCGGGTGACGCCCCCCACCAACAGCTCGTCTAACTGAGCTGTGGCGGTTGCACCTTGCCCGCCGTCTTGATTTCCGGGCAACCCGCCCGCTTCACCACCATGAGTGCGGCCCTCAAACAGCCCCACCGCCGATGCTTCCCACAGTCGAGCCCTCCCTGAGGCCCCATCGGAATCCATCACCGCCAATGCCATCGAGCCCCAATCAGGATTTTGTTTCGGGGACAACACATCGGTAAACACAATGTGATCCACCCCGATATTTCCGGCGACGCCCGTCATGTCATCCACCACCTCAAGATGCGCTGTTCGCCCGGCGAACTCACCGACATCAAACAAATCGGCTCGCATCCGGTGGCCATTGTGGCCAGTGGCGCTTCGCTGCACCTTGCCGTCCACAACCAAATTCAAACAACAGCGGCCCGGATAATTGCCACCACCAATCAGAAACGTGATCAACCTGCGCTCCACAATGAACTCACGACTGGTCAACCTACCAGTGGCCGCCTCACGCTGGGCAGCATCATCCGCGTCATTGCGTCGCGCTGAGGCATCCAGCGGGGCGCTGGCATGGGAGTTGACAGCCCGCCCACCGCGCATGCCAATGTCTCCCATGTACGCTGGCACATCGTTCTTGGCAATCGGACCCTTGCCGAAGGCCGTGCCTTCAACCACCCACCCCTCGTAGCTATCTTTCTCAAAATCTTCAAACACGATGCAAGGACGGACAGACGGCGGTGCCGTCGGCGGTATGGCGACGCATGACAACAGTGTCCCTCCCGGCCTGACAGTTACCTCGTTTTGGCGAAGAACTCCGGGGCAATCCTTACCCGTATCGAGCAATACCGCGTTCTCCAGCCAGCCTCCCACATCCACCCGAAGCTCCTCTCTGCCGGTATTCTCAACGGTGTAACGCATCACCGTTGCGGGGTAACTGGAATTGTCGAAGTCTAACGGACAAAATGGAGAAAACGCCTCTAACATCACCTTTAACGGGCAATCCGGATCCGAATATCTGACCGTGCCCACCGGATAGGTGCCAGTGAACGAGACATGCTTCCAGCCCTTGCGGTCGAGCGTCCGCAACTGCTGCGTATCGCCGACGCATATCTTGAGAGCGAAGCCCTGCTCAAACGGACAAGGTTGGGTTGTGATTGGATCAATATAATTGCCGCCCTGCCAAGCGCCGAGTCCCTGCGGTAGTCCGTGCCACGAGCGGCCCTTGTACTGAATCTGGCGCGGTTGCACCCCGGATAGATAGCGGTTGAGGATATCCCAGTACCACAGCTTTCCATCCCCGCCAAGGTAAACCAAACCGGCACAAACACCTCCCACAGGCATACCAATCTTCATCAGCGCATCGCCCTCGTACACCCTGGGCATGCCTCGTTCATATAGCCCTTGCTCCCACTCCGGCGGCAGATCCTTCTCCGCAGGTATCACAGCAGACCAAGCCCCGGTGACGAGCCCCTTGCGTGATCCGCCTCGGCCGGTGTCTGCCATTTCCGCCTGGTCGCCGGAATCAGGCTCCACCTCTAGCACATTTGTTTGCACGCTCATTTGATGTAAATGTTTGAAAAACTTCAGAAAGGCATCTGAGATGGATTGATAGAGGCGCTCTGTGAGCGCCGATGCGAAAGAGATGACACTTGTTGGAAACGCAGGTTCATTGCCGCTTCATGCGCAGCGACGGTCATAGACACGCCGCTACAAGGCAGGCAGGTATTCTTGCGTATCGGGTCTGTGCCTCGCTCGCTAGTCCTCCACCTTCATTCCAAGTCCCTTGATCCTCTCTTGGATCTCAAGATACTTCGCCCTGGTGATCGGATAGAAAAGCAAAATCCCGATCGAAATCGCAACAAGGGCGGCAGGCATGAAGCCCATCATGGTTTTGATACCGAGGGCTGCGGCTTCGGCCTGTACCTCAGCCTTGGGGTTGAAGCCGAACACCGCTCCGGCCATGTAGAGAGCAAGCCATAAACCCGTGCCGATTGAGAGTTTGTAGATGAAGGTATAGGCGGCGAAATACGTGGCAGACTGGTCTTCCTTGGTCTCTAACATCGCGGCGTCGGATATATCCCCGACGATCGCAGGAGACAACGAATAATAGACCACTTGAGAGAAGTTGAGCCCACACAAGATGATCAGGTATTGCCAAAACACCGGCGGCTTGCCCAGCCACGCGGCCTCACCACTGCTCGGCTGCAGCAGGCCCAGGGCTACGAAGAGAACGATATTGATCGATAACCCGATCATCAGGGCAACATGTCTGCCCCGTGCCGCTGCCACCCGGTTCCACACTGGTACCCCTAGCAGATAACTCAGACATGCGATGGTATAGATTAATGACGCATCCTGCCCCAATCGAAGATACGTCGATAGATGCAAGTACCCCATAGCTGTCTGCATCCCACCGGAAATGCCAAGAGTGGCAAAGGTCGCCATGAAGACCAACATCGACTTATTAGAAAACAAGACCCGGACCACTTCCAGCGGCCGCTTCCGCTGGGTTTTCCTTACGTGCGAACCGCCGGGACAAACCCACAGCGCCACCATCACGAAAACTGGCATGGCGATGGCCAGGAACCAGAACGAGACATGCATCGAGAGCGGCGTAAAGTCCCTGGACGTTTGCGCGGCAGGAACTCCCTGCACATGAATTTGATAAAGAGTGACGAGATTGGGCAACGCCAGAAAGATCAAGGTGCCGATGAATCCCATCGCTGACTTGTAACTAAAAATCCTGGTCCGGCTGTCGTAATCACTGGTGAGCTCAGTCCCCCATGCGTTGTAGGTTATCTCCGAAATCGTCCAAGCTATGAATCCCAAAATCACCCAGAATCCGCAGTATGCCACGGTCAAGTCGCTCGGGACAATAAACAGATGATAGGTGCAGAACAAGGAAAGGGCGGCACCTCCAACCAGCCAGGAACGCCGCCCCCAAAACCGGTCACGGTAATGATCGGATACCAATCCGACCCATGGATCCACCACTCCCGCAAGCAACGGCGCCATGATGAAGATCCACGCGATTTGCTCGAGCTTCACGTCGTAATTCTTGGTGAAGTACCCCTGCAACAGTCCCTGCACCGGCCCCAGCAGAATCGCCAACCCAAAATTGGGCAACCCGTATGCGACAGCCAATCTCCAAGTCGCCGACTTAGTGTTAGATTCCATGAAATGCTATTTCGGTGTATCTTTGGTGGATGCTTCGGACTCACAGTAGAACGGATTCGTGACCAGTTCGCCATCCGTCATCTCGTCTCGGCGGCAACTTTCCAGTTCAGGATGTTCGTTCAAGGGCTCGACACTGAGTTGAACCGTGGCGCCGACCTCACGATCGGCGATAGACAGGCGCTTGCCGTCCATGATCATCCAGTGCAGCACGGTGATGGTCGGTTGTTTCCACTCCCCTGCCAACACCTTCTCAACCTTGTATTCGACGGCAGTAAGACTCCGCGTGTACGGCCGTATATCCTTGAGTTCGGACGTCTTCGCCTGCCGAACAAGCGTCCCCGTGAACCGAATGATGCTCGCTGGCTTGCGCCCCGCCCGCAATTGTTTGCTCGAGGCCGCCTGCGCTGCCGCCTCTCCGGCACTCAGCGCCTTTGGAAAAACCGCCACCGCTTCCATCCGCCCGTGCCACGGCTCGGCACCCGTCCATGCGGCACCCATGACGAGTTGCCGGGTCCCCCAAGCCGGACCCCCGGCCGCCAGCGGCCCGGACCCGCACGGTTTACCATCGCGATATGCCGACCACTGGTTTTTTCCGCAGGCAATGACTATGTGAACGGGCTTGGCGGCATCCAGCGCAAACAGGGGGATCAATTGGGCACCACCCAAGCGCAAAGACAGGCCGTTCTTGTCCTGCACCAACGCGGCATCCTCCCCCTGATCATCAGCATAGGCTAACACCACCCCGGTCGTCGTCGGCGAAACCACTGCTGGCAGAAGCGTCGCCTCAAACGTGAACATGCCGGATTTGGCCACTTGCATGCCTATCCAAGTACCCGCATCCGTTGCAACAAACGACCCGCCATCACAGAACAGCTCATGGCATCGGCCTAGCAAACTTCGCCCCCGCGCCGCGCAGTTGAACGCCATCAGGTCCCGGCCTTTGGCATCCAGCGCCACCACTGGGGTGACGGGATTGCCATCTCGCAGCGCGAACACGGCTCCCGGCAGCTTAGGCCATCCAGGCGCTTGAGCCGCTACCGCTGGATTGGCCATCACTCCGAGCCAAAGCCCGGCCATCAGTACCCAGATGGCTTCCATCAAGTCTGTCCGTCGCATGAATCGCGTCATCATTGGTTAAATTAGATATATGTTATGTCACTTCTTGGACGGAGTGCTCTGGCCACCGGGCGCAGGCTCAATCCATGCCTGGGATTGCCAGCATTGCGGACCTTTCTCCGGCGACACCCGCGCCCATTCCTCGATCTTGGTGGCCCCCTCATCGAAGCGCCCCATCCAAATCTGAGCATTGGCTCCGGCCGGCGCGACGATCGTTAGATAGCGCGGGTCGGTGCTCCATCTGGTGAGCCAGGTGTTATTGGCTTTCTGAGCCTCGGTGAGCATTCCGGTCACATCCACCTTGCGCGGGTTGGCGCCATCCGCGTCAGTCATGCTGATCGCCCGGTGATCGCCCTCCAAGCGGAACATCCGGTACGAGTTATCGGGAGCTAGCGACGGAAAACACCCGCCGCCTATCGGTTTGAAGACAGACTTGTCTTGGTCGCACTTGCCTTGGGCATCATACACCAAGCTCAGTTGTCCGATGTTCGACCACGTAGGCTCGAGACAGGCCCGCGTGCCGTCGGCCGATATCATTAGATAGATGTGACTTGAGGTCCGCTCCCAGAACAACTCACGCGCCTCGGGCTTGTCGATAGGAAACCGATAGATCTTGCCGGCCGGCACATCCCACGACTCACCCTTGTCCCCGCAGTCGTTCACATAGACCCAGTCGCGCTTGGTCTTGGGGTCTTGCCAGAGCGCCATCACGGCATTGCCCGGGCCCTTGGCCAGTTCTGTGACATTCTTGGTCTCCGTGTCATACATCATGACCTTGCGCTCGGTGCCAGCCTTGCCCGCGGTGACCACGATGCGGCGGCCGTCTTGGGTCAGCAGCGGCGAGGTTCCGGAAAACGGCAGTTGCTGGACGACGCCGTCCTTGGTGTCGAAGAACATGGTTTTCTGATCCTGATCGGTCCCCTGAATCCACGCCGCTTTCACCCGACGGCCCCCGGTGAGCTTTAGCACTTGCTGTGTCGAGCTACGGGTCTCGGCGGCTGCAAGTCCGGATTCTGGAGCGAGTGCGAGCCAGAGGCCAAGTGCCAGCGCCAAGAGCGGCGCTCCTACAGATATCCGTCGGGGGGATTTTGTCATGGTTGGTTTCATACTGTCTTTTCTGTTTGGGTTAATAGGAGAGTTGTGATCTAATCAATGAATCCTGACGCTTCACTTTGCCACTGGCACCAAGCGCCAGCCCTGGCTCTCGGTGAATTCGCGGGCGGTGAAGCACCAAACGATGATCTTCTTTTTTGCGAGATAGCCGGGCTCGGTGCTGCTATGGCGGTACAAGTTGATTCTCGCCGGGGTGGCACCGGACCCGCGAACCGCCTGCAGGTCCACGGCAAAGCCAAGTTCGAAGGCCAGCTGATCTGGCAAGCCCGCGCCGGATGCATGCATATCGCCGCCGGCATGGAACACCAGATTGTGGCTATCGCCTAGGAGGATGACCGGGCTATTTTTATCGGGGGGGACTAGATCGCCGCTGGAGGTGTGGATTGTGCGCAGTTTCAGCGATTCGCGTTCGGGGCGCACATCTTCCTTGAGGGTGCTCCAAAGGTCCCCGGTGATCGTCACAGATACGATGTCCGGTTCGAATTTGGTACGCTTCACGCCTTCATACCATGCCTTCTGCCGGATATTCTCTGCAATCCTCCTAGCAGCGAGGTTGCACGCCACCCCCGACCAATGGGAATCCTGCCGGCAGTACATCGGTCCCTCGGCAGCCAAGCGATTGACTAGGAAATCCTCGGTCAGGTCGAGCACGTTTACCCCCTTGTCCCGGAGCAATTTGTAGAACTCCTGGTGGACGGCATCCAGCCGCTCCACACCCTTGCCTTCAGAGGAACTCACCCCCTTTGCGGCAAGCTTGTCAGGATAGATGATTGCTTTCGGCGGAACTGGCACCAGCAGCAAATCCATGCCCAGCACGTCGAGCTGGCGCTTGAAATCGAGGATGGCGGGCAGAGGATCGGCGTCTTTAGGGCTCTTGGCCTTGCTCGCTTTCGCCGCACTCTCACCCCAGAATCGCCCGACGGCCATGTGCCGCAGTTCGTTGGTTAGAAACAACCAACCGTCGGCACCGGTGATGGCCATGGCATCCTCGGCTTTCATGGTTTTCTCCGCGCAGGCCTCGCGAAAGGCCGTCGCGGCATCTTGATCCGCCGCCGAAGCAACGCTGGCGGATAGGCATAGAGTAAGTGCGGCCAGGATTGCTGTGATGGATTTGTTTGATAGAGTATACATCGGATTGTCTGGATTCTGCATTGTTCTAACTAATTACTGACAAACGAGAACTACTCGCCCCACGCCGGTGTGGCGAGTAGAATTTCATTGCCCTCGAGCTCGCTGCGGTTAATTGCCTCGTACTTTGCCGCCACATCACTCCACGGACGCAGTTGCAAGGACACCGCATCACCGGGCCGGTAGCGGGAAGCGACCGTGGCGACGTTGTCTCGCATGCTCCAGAGAAAGACAACCGCTTCCTTGCCGGTAGCGGTTAGATCATCTGTTGACTCGATATCGGTGAGATGCACCATCACGATATGGTCCTTGTATGGCACAGTTCCCGGCCGAGGCGCGGGCGAGGCGGCACGCACCACACCACGAACCCCCACGATTTTTCCATCGGCAGGCACATACATCCCGACGTCGTGCTTTTCGCCAAGTGCCATGGGGAGTTGCTTCCAGTCGCCACAAGCGAGTTCGCGAGCGGCAAATTCCCAGATCACTAGCTTCTTACCGGCCAAGCGGTCTTGGCCGCGCTGAAGCTCCTTCGCCAGCATTTCGCGGGTGGCATGGGACCCGGCGTCGTTTCGGCACAGCGCATCAATCGGCAACCCCAACGCGAGGCTCAGGTGCTCTGCAAACCCGGCGGAATGGCCCCAGCCCATCGGCTCAAGCGAATAGATGTTTGCAAAACTATCACCAAGAAAGAGCACCTCGGCATTGGCGGCAGGCAACCAATAACGGCTTGCATCCAGAACTTCGCGCAACTGGACCCGTTCGGGCAGATACGTCCAATGCCCGGCTGGCAGTTTGAGCATACCCGCGATGTCGCCCGTCGCCTCAACGGTCTTCTCCACAGTGGTAAAGCGCCCCCCTTGCGCCACCGACAAGCTGACCCTCTGCCGGGCGAACCCGGCCAACTCGACAGCTGTCAATTCCATGGCTGGCGGCGTCCAGTGGGTATCGGTCTCGAGATATAGCTTTGCCTCAGGCGTGCGAGCCTTGACCTCCGCTAAAAACGGAGCAGGATCAAAGACAGCCACCCCGGCTTGCGCCAGTTGCCGCTTGAAGTCATCGAACGACGGGTTCTGCACGAGCGCCGATCCACTGCTGCCGCCTGCAAGAAATTCCGGGTATATCGTCGGCTTCACCGGTGCCGGCATGACGATCAGTGAGATACCACGCGCGGCAAGTTGGTCACAAAAATAGATGATGCCCTTGACCGGGTCAGGCTGTGGTGCCTTCGCATCGCCGCCACTCGTTGCCCGTCGTTTCAGGACCTTGGGGTCGAGAAACCCCCGTCCTGTCACGTAGTCGAAGTCCGCCCGGTAGAAAAGCCAACCATCCCGCCCCAGATAGGCTTTCTCGTTGCCCAGTCCCAAAGCAAGCATGAGTGACTGGACTCGTGGCAGCAGGACCTCGCCCACCACCGAATTCTCCTCCCAGTCATCCTCTATCTTCTTAATCTGCGACGCCGGCGGCAGAAGGTTTGCCGCGCTGACCACACCGTTCACCGACTTGACCCGGGCCATGTCCGGCACCAAACCTATCAACCCTTCGGCGAGTCGCGTGATCCGCTCAGGCTGGCGAAACGCAGCGCACAATTGGACCAGCGGCACGGACGTAATCACCGCCAGAAACACCCCCACTAACGCCACCCGCGTCCCTGGCGCAAACTCCGTCCTGCCAAGCTCTTGCGCCGCCTGCTCCTCGCGTGTCACCTTCGCTTTGATCCTCGATGTCGAATGGGCTTCTATCGGATTCATACTTGACTTAGAAAATAAAATAGATAAATGGGTTGTATGATTGCGCAAATAACTGCACCAACGCCACAACCAGCACGCCGCCAACCCAAGCCACCTTGGGCCAGGTGATCCGGCGGGTCATGTCCCACGACTGCGGCATGGTCCAGACAACCACCGCCGCCACCGCAAAACTCAAAATGTAGTAGGGTTGTCCGATGAGCCCTCTGAGCAGACCAGCAGTCGGGCCTGCGCCGACGCCGATGAGATTTCCCAAGAAGCGCCAAGCTGTCGGCAGGTCCGCCGAACGGAAAAACACCCAAGCCAAACAAACCACCGAAAACGTGATGCCTGTGCGCCAAACACCCGGCAACGCCGCGTAAAAACTCTTCTTGCCCAGCATTCGCTCCATCGCCAGCCAACCCCCGTGGATACCGCCCCAGATGATGAAATTGAAACTCGCACCATGCCAAAGCCCGCCGAGCAACATCACCAGAACCAAGTTGATATAGGTGCGTGCTTCACCACGACGGCTGCCACCAAGTGGCACGTATAGGTAGTCACGCAGCCAGCTCGATAAGGATATGTGCCATCGGCGCCAAAACTCCGTGAGTGACTCGCTCTTGTACGGCGCATCAAAGTTCTTCGCAAAGACAAAACCTAGCATCAACCCAAGTCCTATGGCCATGTCCGAGTATGCACTGAAGTCATAGTAAATCTGCAACGCGTACGCTCCTAGCCCGTACCATGCGTCAAGCGGATGGGCACCCCCCGCGTCAAACACCGTGTCCGCTATCTTCCCGCACGCATTGGCCAACAATACCTTCTTGCCCATCCCTAGCGAAAACATCGCCACCCCACGCGCAAACTTGTCCAACGTAAGCCGCCGGTTCTCAATCTGCTCCGCCAAAAATGAAAATTGCAGGATCGGCCCAGCCACCAAGTGCGGAAACATCGACACAAAACACGCGAAATCACCGAAGTGCTTCATCGCCTTGGCATCCCCTCGATAAACGTCAATCGTATATGAAAGCGATTGAAACGTGTAAAAACTAATCCCTAGCGGCAACACCACCCGGAAAAATTCCTCCCACTGAGCCTGCGGCCATCCTAACGCCGCCACCAATGCATTGTAACTCTCCACTCCGAAATTAAAATACTTGAAAAATCCTAACGATAGCAGGTTCGTCACAATTGACAACACAATCGCCCAGCGCTGCGAGCGACTGCGTGCCGCATCCCGCGGCAACGCCACCAACGGCTCGTGCCAGACCCGCCACAACCGCCACGTGCCGTGCGCGATAACCATGCTGGCCAGCCAATCCACCAGCGTTGTGGCTGCCATCAGGATAATGAACTTGGGATTCGCCCAGCCGTAGAAAATGTACCCGAACAGGATCAGCGTATAGTTCAACACCCGGTTCCCTGCCCGCCCCAGCAGGTAATAGACCGCCAGCGCCAACGGCAGAAAGTAAAATATGAATAGGTAGGAACTAAAGACCATTTCAGTTTGTTATTTTTTCATTTCGGATATCCCCACTGGCACACCTGTGTCCTGCGGGGAAACTGAGAAATCGGTGGCATTTCTCATCCATCTGTCACCGGTCCGGTTGAGCGGCCTTCGAGCCTTCGCATCGGGATCATGCGGGCCTCGTCAAAGGGCTTGCCCGCCCGTGCCACCCGCAGCGCCAAATCCACCGCAGCATGACACACCTTGTCGCGGTTCAGGTAGTAACGGGTGACGGGTGGATAGAGAAACTCAAGCAATGGATCGTCGATCATATCGATAAGCGACACGTCCTCCGGCACCCGCAACCCGTGATGCCCGAGCCATGTGAGCACCGGCAGCAGGTTGCGCACCCCCAGCGTGAGAAAGGCAGTGGGCGGCTTGGCGCTCGCAAACATCCGTGCCAGAACAGGGAAAAAATTTGTGGCGTGGTCTTTCCAGATTGGGGCGTGAAATGATTCGTTCCACAGCACGCCGTGTTCCTCGAGCACCGTGCGGAAGGTCGCCACCATTTGTACCCCGTACGCATTGTGCAGCGGATAGACGATGCGCCGGTGTCCCAATGCCAACAATGATTTGGCAGCGTCGCGAATCGCATGGTCACCATCACCACCCGTGCGCGGCAAATGGTGGCGGTACGACCCGCCGACACACACGCAAGGCAACTGCCGGGCCTCTAACCATGCTTCCATTTCCGGGGTGGCATCGACTACCACCCACACGTCGCAACCGCCGTCTGCGGATTCCTTGGCAAGAATGCGCTCCGGGTGCCTCGCCCGGAATGCGGAAGATACTTGGAAGACGACTTCGGCACCGTGACTGGCCAGGCGCTCCCGCATTTGCCGCATCTCGGCCTGAAACCCGGCCGACCTCTCATGCAGTGGTGTGGGCAGCAGAAAACGCACTGCCGGGCCGGTCTTATTGCAGGCGAACCAGTCCTTGGTGACCCTGCGTGCAATTCCATTCGAGGCCGGCGCCACGATCAATTCCCCTTCTAGCAGCCCAAGCGCGCCCCGGATCGTCGGCCGTGATACATCTAACATCCGAGCCAACTCGTTCTCACCTGGCAAATTCGGCCCCAACTGGCCAACCACGATCCGCTCGCGGATCAAGTCGGCCGATTGGCGAACCAATGACCTCGGGCGTGTTTTGCCGTCATCTATCATGTTGTGTATTCTATCTGGTGCGAAGGCTATACCAAGCCCGCATGGGGAATATTTCACGCATCCTGATGGTCACCGCACCTTGAATTGGTAATGGCCCGATCCGACCTCGTACAACGCCGCGCCATTCTCCATCCGTAGAAAACTCACCCCCCTGGATTGCCCGGCGGGTATCCCCGACTCGATGACCCCGGACGCATCCCGCGTCGGCACGTGCACAGTCGCCGTGGTATTGATTGGAATCGTCACCGTCATGGTTAGCTCGTTGCCATCCCGCAACCAGCTACTGTCGATGCGGCCGTGCAATGAATCATGATAAGCCTCCAACCAGATGAGATCTCCCGCCGGCCGGGGGTTGATGATGATCTTCTTGAACCCCGGTCCAGTGGGATCGCACTTGATTCCAGCAAGCGTCTCAAAAAACCACGCAGAGATATCACCGAGCATCACATGATTATGCGTGCCGATCCCGGCGTCCCAACCTTCCCAGAGCGTCGTCGCCCCCTGCCTAACCATATCACCCCAGCTAGGCCAAGTCGTCCCCGCGGCCAGTTGATAGGCCAACTCCACATGGCCGTTGTCGGAGAGCGCGTGAGGAATGAATTTGGCCCCGAGAATTCCACAGTCGAGGTGATTGCCATTCACTTCGATGCTCTTGACGAGACTCGCCACCACCGCTGCGACGTCCGAGGGATCAACCATCCCCTGGTAAAGCGCGCAGGAAATGGCCGTCTGGGAGCCGCCAGCATATTGCCCGCTCTGCCTATCAAAGAATTGGTGGTTAAAGGCCATCCTGATGTCAGTTGCCAGCCGGGCATATTCCGCCGCATCCTCTGTCCGACCCAGTATCCCCGCAATCATCGACAATAGCAGGGCCGCTGTGTGATAGTAACTGGTGGAGGTGACTTCCACTGCGGTCTCGCTCTTCGACGGAAACCAGTCTCCCATGCCTTGGCTATTGATGCCACCGACCGATGATTCCGTTAGGAAATTCACATATCGGCGCATTGTTTGATATTGCTCCGCCAGAATGCGGACGTCGCCGCGAAATTGGTACATATACCAAGGAATGAGGATGCAGGCGGAGCACCAGGCCGGACCACCCCAGCGTTCGTACCCCCAGCCGCCAGTGGGTATGATGCCTGGCAGCTCTCCGTTAGGCTGCTGTTCATCTGAAAAATCACGCAACCACTCGGTGAAAACGGCCATCGGATCGAAATTATACAATCCGGTGGCTCCTGCAATATGAGCATCCCCGGTCCAGCCGATTTTCTCTCGATGGGGACAGTCTGTGGGATATCCGTGAAAGTTGTTGAGATAGGACCAGAGGTTGCAACGGTGAATCCTGTTGACCAACTCATTGGAACATTCGAACCCGCCCACGGTCGCCACGTCGCTGTGAATGACCAACCCCGTCAGATGATCCAAGGTCGGCACGCCGGGAAATCCCGTCACTTCAACAAATTGGAAGCCATAGTACATGAAACGTGCCTGCCACGTCTCAATGCCTACGCCCTTGAGGATGTAATGTTCCGTCTGAAACTCGCCGGACTCGCAGAAAATGTCTATGTTCGTCGGATCCAGCGTGCCGTCCGGATGCAGCAATTCTGCGTAGCGCAGTTTCACATGAGTACCGGCCGGACCCGCTAATGTGAGCCGAGCCGTGCCAGCTAGATTTTGCCCCAAATCATAGACATAAACTCCCGGCTTCGGCTCCGACAATCCAATTGGCCGGATCTTCCCAATGACGCGGATCGGCTCGATCATCTGCGCGACGAGTCCGCCCGTAGGCCCATCTACCAGCCTGGCCGGGCACCAACTTGAATCGTCATAGTCCGCAGTTTCCCAGCCGACTTTCGCCAACCGCGCGTCATACACCTCTCCGTTGAGAATGCCGTCGAATTGAACCGCTCCGGTGGCATATCTCCACGACTCATCACTCACCACGCACTGCGTCGTGCCGTCAGCATACTCAATCTCAAGCTGCAACAGCAGTTTTGGCTTGCCACGCCAAGGTGCCTCGTCAAAATGCCAGGGGTTTTTCACATGATAATTGTACCATCCGTTGCCTAACATAACCCCGATCGCATTGCAACCTTCCCGGACCTGCCCGGTCACATCATAAGTCACGTAAAGGACCCGGCGATCATACCGGGTGACTTTGGGATCGAGCAAGTGGTCTCCGACTTTATCGCCGTTTAGATATAACTCAAAATATCCCAATCCGCTGACGTATGCGCTAACCCTTTCAACCGGCTTGTCCAGCCGGAATGTTTTCCGCAGCAGCGGTGCTGGCTCGACAATATCCGCCGTGGGCGACCCGATCCAACTGGCACACCAATCGTCTTTCCCGAGCATTCCCATCGACCAGCGGGCCACCTCGCTCCAACGGGTGGCAATAGGGGGCGGGGCAGCGGGACTGGCGACCCATCCCCTCACCTTCCAAAAGCACGTCATCCGGGAGCGCAGTGTTTGTCCTGCATATTCGATGAACGTGGTTTGGCTGGAGCCCACTTTTCCGCTATCCCAGAGATTGCCTTGGTCATTCGCCAACAACGCCTCCGAACTCGCCACCAAGATCTGATATCCGGTCTGCTTCTGGCCTCTGACGTCCGACTCCTCGCTTAGCCCGCCAATGCACCAACTCATGCGCGGCCACTTCACATCAATACCTAGCGGATTTTCAAGATGTTCGCAGCGCAGACGTTGCAGAGGTGGTTCGAGGGATGTCATGGAAATTGGATCATTGTGAAGTTCATCATAGAGGTCAGGTAATCTGATCATGTACGGTTGGGGATGGCTGCCCGAGCGAGCAAGCTGCCGCCCTTGGTCGATTCCCCTGAGAGCGGGGATAACCTGCTAAAAGGATTCGTAGAATGTGCAGCCGCTGCCATATTTGCCAGTCGCCAATGGGGTTGGCCTGCTGGGATGAGAATCGAAGAGCAGGTACGGTACTGATGTGCCGTGCGCGTTCCTTCGGCAAATTGGCGCATCCGATCCACTGGCGGAAGCTCTTTCCACCTGTAATAAGAATTTACAGGTAAGACTGCTGCGTCATCTGCCATTTTGGCGGTTTGCGTCAGGCTCTTTGAATCATCAATCAAGCCGCTCAAACGCCTCAGCGCTTCGGCATGAATGCCCGAAAAGCCATCGAGGCGCCCAATCGAATCAACAACCTCAGAGGCCGTCTGAAGCATGAAGTCATCGTCCGGATTCATGAAGGCGGCGGGGGCAACGGAATCAAGGTCCGGTGGGTGGCACAAACTTCGTGGCAATCCCCGGTGATCATTTCTTCCACGGCTCCACTGACTGCCGGATGTATCGTACTTGCCAAGGGGCCGGCTAAGCTGTTGATTGGGGCGCGATGCTGACGGTCGGAATTCTAGCAAACCCAAAGATGGCTGGAGCACTGCATGCTTTGCGTGCTCTGCAAACGGCGTTGGATGCGCGTGGCTGCCGCTGCGTGCTGGACCTGCAAACCGCCGCCATGGCCGGGGAAGCCGGGGGCATTCCGGCCTGTGAGTTTACCAAACGCGTTGATCTGGCGGCGGTGCTCGGTGGCGATGGGACGATGCTTGACGCGGTTTCCCGGCTTGGGGATTTTGCCAAGCCGGTGGCCGGCATCAACATTGGCCGCCTCGGGTTCCTCACCAGTTGCACGGATGCCGAAGTGGATGGCTTCGCCGCCGCCGTTAGTGAGGGCCGCTTCACCACCAGCGTGCGCTCGTTGCTGGAAGCGACGATTTTCCATGGCGAGAGAGTGGGGCTGTCATTCGTCGCGCTCAACGAAGTGGCCCTCGCCCGCGGCGAGACAGGCCGCTTGGTGGCGGTGCGGGCCAGCGTCAACGGCGAACTGCTCAATCACTACCGCGCCGACGGCTTGGTCGTGGCCACGCCGACGGGCTCCACCGCCTACTCGCTCTCGGCGGGCGGCCCGCTCATCGAGCCGGCGGCGGCGGTATTTGTGATCACGCCCATTTGTCCACACAGCCTCAGTCAGCGCTCGTTGGTGTTGGCCGACGATGCGGAGGTGGAAATTGCCCCGGAGGCGGCCGATAGTGGGCCGATGCTCTTTACCGCCGACGGACGTGACTCGACCCGAATCGAGAGTGGCGACCGCATCAAAGTGAGAAAATCCACCAGATCGCTGCATCTGCTGCTACTGGAGGACCGCTCGTTTTATCAAGCGCTGCGGCAGAAACTGCTCTGGCAAGGGTTGTGACGCCTATTCCCTCCTCTTCTTCGTGCCTTCGTGTGCGATTCTTTCCGAAACTCCGGGAACCGCAGCTTCGGCACCAGCGCGGGTTTGCCGTCTTCCTTTTTTGTCTCACACGAAGCCACGCAGCCATCGAGGTTATACAGGGCGCGCGATTTCCGATGTTTGGGACGGGAGGCTAGTGCGCGGGTGCAGTTCCAGGAAAATGACCCGATTTATCGGTTGACAAATCAATCTGATTGTGTTCATTTGAACTCATGAACGCGCCCCCCCCTGCATTCGTCGATTTCTTCGCTGGCAGCGGTCTTGTCACACAGGGCGGCAAGCACGCCTGTGTGTCCGTGTGGTCGAATGACATTTGTCCGAAGAAAGCAGCCGTTTACACTGCGAACCATGGCAGCGATCACTTCCACCTCGGCTCAATCGAGCACGTTCACGGTACCACGATTCCCAAGGGCGACATCGTCTGGGCTAGCTTCCCATGTCAGGATCTCTCCCTTGCCGGGAAGATGGGCGGGCTAGCAGCTTCCCGAAGCGGGCTCTTTTGGGAGTGGCTGCGCGTCCTTGATGAAATGCCCGCCAAGCCCGCTGTCATCGCCCTCGAAAATGTCGTTGGACTTCTTTCCGCCAATGGCGGTGAGGATTTCCGCATGGTTTACCAAGTCCTCCGCGAGCGTTCGTATAAAATCGGCCCCATGCTGCTCGATGCTCGACACTGGGTTCCCCAATCGCGTCCCCGGGTATTTGTCGTTGCCGCCCGTGAGGATGTCGATACCAGCAAACTTGAAGACAATAGCCCCAATTGGCTTCATCCCGAACCCGTTCGCAAGGCTATTGCAGGTCTGGACGACATTATCTTCTGGTCCATGCCCCACCCAAAAAAGCAACCCAAGTCCCTCAGTGATCTGATTGATTGGGATGCTCCGGTCTTCGATGAGGCTAGGACGCAAGCCTTGTTGGCGATTGTCGCGCCAAAACACCGCGAGCTTCTCAACAAACTGCCTTGCAATCAGCGCGCCGTCTTCCCCGGATACCGCCGCACCCGTCATGGCAAACAGGTTTTGGAACTCAGGTTTGACAATATTTCAGGTTGCCTCCGCACAGCCGAAGGCGGCAGCAGTCGCCAGTTTTTGCTCATACACGACAAGGCCCAATGGAAGGCTCGCCTCATCACTCCCCTTGAGGCCGCCCTACTCATGGGGGCACCCAAGTCTTACAAACTCTCCCGATCCTACAACGAGTCATACAACGCCATGGGGGATGCTGTCGTCGTGCCGGTGGTGAAGCACTTGGTCGATCACCTCTTCGTTCCCCTCACCCAAGCCGCCAATGCCCACCAATCGTGGCAGCATGGGGAACATGCAGGAGTATGTGGCCTTTTTGAATGAGGCTGCGAAGCGGAAGGGCCTCGATCTGGCAATGGTTGAGGCCTGGTGGGTACAACGGGTTCGTGACTACTTTGAGTCGTCTCCGCTCAAGCTCAAAGTTGATACCGGTTCGTCCATCAAAGCCTCCCTTACTGCAATCTTCGACGAAGCGAAACGACGTCACACTTTCATAGATCTGGTCGCCCGCTACAACGCTATCATCGACGCCTGTGAGACCGATCCGAGTCTAAAAATCGAGGTGGCATAACAGTGAGCAGAAGAGGTCGATGACCGCATCACAACCGGGCATCTTCAATCTCCGATCCACGATCCGGGGAAGATGGTCGGGGCGGCGGGATTGCCTTCGGCCAAGCCAGTTTGCCGCTTCGCCGAAATTCTCCGAACTCGCTAGCGCTCTCGCCGCGTTCGAACCCACGGCCTCTTCGTCCCGGACGCTTAGCGCTACTCGACTAACAGTGCTCGCAAGTTATTGCGTTTCCAATGCTTTCCAGTGGCTGGACGACGAAATGCAGAGGGGGTGCCCCTGGATTTGCCCCCCGCATTTCGGGGGATTGGGGCCTGGATTGTCAGTCCTCGCGTGCCGTCAGTGCTGCCGATCCCTGGTCTTGCATTTGCACGCGGGCGGCGGTGACGCGGCTGATGACCCTTGCTCTTTGACCAGAAGTGCTTTGCGTTGCCGGAGAATGCGCGGTGACCTATTCCGCCGACGGGTCAATAAATCCATGGTATGAATCGGCATACCCGCTTTTCGTACTCGGCATATTCGGGAAACCTCTCCCGCAACCAACGCTCCTCGTGGCGGGCTTTGGCGTGGAAGAATGGGGTCAGCAGCGCGGCAACTAGCAGAGCTGGCCAGCTTTGCCAGACCAAGGCCCAACCCATCGACACAGCTACGACGCTGGTATAGAGCGGGTGCCGGACCACCGCATAGATGCCGTGCTGCACCAATTGTGCCGAGTCCGATGGCTTGGGAAATGGAGTGAGGTTTCTGCCGATCGCCATTGCTCCGACAAGCGCGACGCTTGCGCCCACGATCATTAAAGTCACTCCCGCCAACACCACAATGGGAAACCCTTCGCCGCGAAAGCATACCGCCAGCAGTACTACCGCCGTGAGCAGAACGCCCTGCCCTACCACCCAGGCACCCCCACGTTGGGAAAAGTGATTCATGCTGGAATTATTTATATGATTTCATGGTGGGGGCGGAGTTCCCTGCGGAGACTCCGCAGGGTTTACCCCCACCATGTGGGCCTTCCGTCCATAAACACGTTCATATGCTCGACAGAACGGACACACCTTCGTCTCCACGTGCTTCACCAAATGGAAGGCTGGGCCGCTTTGTTGCGTGCGGGCACGCCGACAGACCGGGCAGCTCACACAAACCCTGGCCAGGATTTTATCCAAAGAAGAAGGATGTCGGGTTTTCATAGCGGGCATTTCCAAGCGGTTCAATCACTCAGCATCAGTGACTCAGTGGTCGCTTTCAACCACCCACGCCGATTTTTCTGAGGATGAGTTCCAGCGGGCAGAAGTTGGTGAACGACGACTGGAGCAGGTTGAATCCTACGAATGCCGTAAACCACAGCCAGTTGGGGCTGTGAAAGTGTGCAAGTACAAGGCTGATGAGGATGAAGGTGCCGGCGAAGCGGCGAATGATGCGTTCCATAATGGTTGGTTGGTTGTTTGTTTGTTTGTTAGTTAGTTAAACATGTTGGCCAGCAATCCGCCAAGTACGGCCCCATAGATCGTGCTGATATAGGGGTTGCTGGTCAATGGGCATGTCCCGGACGAGCAACCGACAAATTTGTAATAACTGAAGCCGAGCACGCCTCCGACGCAAATTCCAATAATGAGTTTAATGATCATGGTAAATCTCATTTAGGTTAGTTCAGTCATGTTTCTCACTTCGGATTTCATTGCTTCTATGTGCTACTGAGACACGGGAGTTGGAAAAGTTACAAATCGGCGGAAAATAATTTCTGGCCAAGTGATGCGGCAGTCTCCTTTACGGACATGCCCTCGACATCGCGCAGCAGGAAAACGAGCCGGTGTTTCTCGTCCAATTGCACGAGCGCCTCGTCCAGCAGGCGACGGGTCTCGTTCTTTGGCACCAATTCTTCTGGCGAGTGCCGCCAGTCGGCGATGTATTCCGGGTGG